>NZ_JAFYUW010000052.1:0-13122 GCF_017549435.1 Brochothrix sp. | reverse complement strand
ATACAGTCCGTATTTGTTGAAGGTGGCGCAAAAATATTACATGCCTTTATAAATGGTGGGTACTATCAACAATTATTGAGCTATGTGACGCCTCATCTTTTAGGGTCAGAAGGAGTGGATGCTATTGGGGGAGCCATTGTACAACAGCCAAATTTAAAATTAATAAGTATGGAGCAGTTAGGAACTGACTTTAAATTACAATGGCTACCACAGGAAAAGGGGGGGCTAGTATGTTCACTGGAATTGTTGAAAAAATGGGTCGGGTACAAAAAATAACACATCAGCGAGAGAGTATGGTGTTAGACGTTCTATTTCCAGAAACAGATTTAAAAGCAACTAAAATGGGTGATAGTATTGCAGTTAATGGTGTTTGCTTAACAGTTATTGCTATTAATGAGGGCGTATTTAGCGCTGAGGCGATGCCCGAAACGTATCGTACGACTAATCTATCCCTTTTGAAGCAGGGTGAACCCGTCAATCTCGAACGATCCTTGCCAATCACAGGTCGTTTAGACGGACATTTTGTATCAGGCCATGTGGATGGTACTGTGAAAATTAATCGCCGCTGGCAAGAACAAAATGCCATTTATTATGAATTGGCGTTGTTGCCTTCAGAAAAAAGACGTATTGTAAAAAAAGGTTCAATCACATTGGATGGTACAAGCCTTACTGTGATTGATAAAAGTACAGATGCTTTTGTCGTTGCTTTGATTCCACATTCTGCGGCACATACGGTGTTAGGTCAAAAAAAAGTGGGTGATATTGTTAATCTGGAAAGCGATTTATTGAGTAAGTATTTAGGTGCGTTATTAGAAGATAATGGACAAAGTATCAGTCAGTCGTTTTTAAAACAACATGGTTATTAACAATAAAGGGGGGAACGTTGTGTCAGTAAAAAAGAGAGTAGAAGAAGCCATACATTTTTTACAACAAGGAAAACTGATTATCGTTGCAGATGATGAAAACCGTGAAGCTGAAGGTGATTTGATAGGTTTGGCTCAATATGCGACGAGTGAAACATTAAATCAAATGGTAACAGAGGCACGTGGTTTAGTCTGTGTGCCGATGAGCGCAGGGACAGCTGGGCGACTAGGATTAGGGCAGATGACGATTGAAAATACGGATGTACATGGCACAGCATTTACCATCAGTGTTGATCATCACACAACAACAACAGGTATATCTACGGCAGAACGTGCATTGACAATTAGGGAGCTTGCCAATCCAGAGGCAAAGCCGAGTGATTTTTTACGACCGGGTCATATTTTTCCTTTAGTAGGGCAGGATAATGGAGCCATTGTAAGAGCAGGGCATACGGAAACCGCAGTAGACTTAGCTAGATTAGCAGGTGCGCAACCAGTGGCCTACATTTGTGAAATTTTAAATACTGATGGGACAATGGCAAGGCGACCTGAGTTAAAAGAACAAGCTGTTAGAATGGCAATCCCTTTTATTACCGTTGCTGATATTGTTAGGTATCGACATCTCATCAATGATCGTATTCTTGAAGCGGATGTTCAGGTCGATTTACCGACAGAGTATGGTGACTTTAAGGTACAGGTGATGACTTCATTATCGGATCAAAAAGAGCAGATTGTTGTTAGTAAAGGCGAATTTGAAACAGAAAAAATCCCATTAATTCGTTTGCACTCAGAATGTATGACGGGTGATATTTTTGGTTCGCACCGTTGCGAATGTGGTGAGCAATTGGGAGAAGCATTGCAACGGATTGAAGCGGATGGTACTGGTGCAGTTTTGTATTTACGCCAGGAAGGTCGCGGTATTGGTCTTGTGAGTAAGTTGCGTGCGTATCAATTGCAAGAACAGGGACGGGATACCTACGATGCAAATATTGAGTTAGGGTTTGAGGCAGATGGTCGTGATTACGGTATAGCAGCAGCAATGCTTAAAACACTAGGGATTCAGCGTATTCGACTATTGACGAATAACTTGGATAAAGTAACTGCTCTACAAGCCTATGGCATTGAAGTAGTGGAGCGTATTGCGTTGCAAATAGCCCCGCGCCTTGAAAATAAAGCCTATTTAAAAACAAAACAAACAAAATTTAATCATCAACTCACAATTGACTAGAGGAGGAAATAAGATGAATATTATTGAAGGACATTTACGAGGAACAGATTTAAAAGTAGGGATTGTGGTGGCGAGATTCAACGATTTTATTACCACTAAATTATTGGATGGTGCGGTAGATAGCCTTATTCGCCATGATGTACCAACAGATAATATTGATGTTGCTTGGGTACCAGGTGCTTTTGAAATTCCTTTTATTGCTAAAAAAATGGCTGAAAGTGGTAAATATGATGGCATTATCACGTTAGGTTGCGTCATTCGAGGTGCGACTTCACATTATGATTACGTATGTAATGAAGTGAGTAAAGGCGTTGCTAATATTGGTCTGACAACTGGCGTACCTGTGATTTTTGGAGTGGTTACGACCGAATCGATTGAACAAGCAATTGAACGCGCAGGTACAAAAGCAGGTAACAAAGGTGTTGACGCAGCTATGAGTTTATTGGAGATGGCACAATTAACAAAAGTATTAACTTAAGGGATATCTTATTTCCAAATGAATGGAATGAGTAACACTTCAGTCAATTTGCTGATGTCCGTTTATAAAAAAGGAATACCATTGAGCATTAGATTAGGCTTTCAGATGTTTATGCAGATATTTTTACAGAGTGTATGTTAATTTTGGAACCCTAGAAAAGACATCGATTATACAGAGGGGGTTCGTTAGCAACTATATTTTTAATTGGTTGATGTATCTAAAAAGGGGATGTGATTGAAGCTTTAAAAGGTGTCGTAGAGAGAGTTGTTTTTGTAGCAAAGCTCTAATCAGTTGTCATTAAAAAGTTGCACTTTTGTGCAACTTTTTTTGATGCCCATTATTCCTCCACTTAGAGGTAAGGCGCTGTATACGTAAGAAGAAAACGTTAGGTAGTTATCAAAATAAAAATGTTTAAGGTAAGTATGATTATAAAAAGCAGTGTTAAAACAAATGGTGTTATGACACTACTTTTTATAATGATGTCACAGCATTAGAGTTGTAGTAGGGAGCATTAAAGGGTCCAATTTTTTTTATCAACTGCGATTAATGCTCTTATATTAGCAATGTCATTAGCACTTAACAAACTATTAAAAAAGATGAACGCATCATATTCTTCGGCATTGACTGGTAAATCATAAAAATTACTGATAAGAATAATTTTTTCAGAAAGATCCTCACTTCTTAAAAGGGTATCCCGTGAGATGTTCTCACACGTGTTAATAATGATTTCTGTTCCAAATTCATCATACAATCTGGAAATAAGAAAACTAACATAAGAGGGGATGAAATCTGTTATTAGAAAGATTCGTATCGGTTTGTAATTGGAAGAAGTTATGAAAAAATCAGGGAATAACATTGTAATCATTTCAAAAAATCCATGATATTGATTTAGATCTTCAAGGAGCATTGGAGGATAGTTGAGTTGAGTCATTGTTTTTTTTAGTAAGGGTTCAAAGAGCGGATTTTTCTCGCGAATTAGATCAATAAAGGCCTTATTAAAATCGTATGCAAAAGAAGGGACACAATAATGGGTTGAACAATAGTTATAAAGCATATGTATGGATTCATTTTTGACAGTTGAAGAAGCGTAGCTATTTAATCCTCGCTCTAATTGAGTTATGAGGTCACTGATCATCTGTAAAGAAATATTTGTATAGGTAGAAAAGTAATAATCGGTTTCTTTCAGTGGTTGATTGTTATTAATAAATGTTCTATCTATATGTGGAAGTATATCTCCAATTGTTTCTAATGTGACAGCAAGACCTGTATTTTTAGTGAATTCAAGTTGGAAAATATTATCCGCTTTAATTGATGTATAAAGAGTGTTTGCGAAATAGTCATCATTAGTAGCAGAAGTGTGTTTATTTAAATGATACTTTTTTTTTGTTCGTTGAACACTGATATACAACCAGTATTTTAACAGGAGAGCGTTTGTCATAGATACTTTAGCACCCATAATAAAGAGTGTTTTTTCAGTGAGGGTATCATAAAATAGAACATTTTCTCCAAACGTTTGTTGGAAATCCAAACGGTTTTTTTCATAGAAAAAACTAGTGAAAGCTTGTCTTACTGTCCACTCATCTCCGTTTAGCTTCATCGGATTTGTAGTGATGAACAGACCTTTTGGCCGCAGTTCTTTATTGAGATTTTTCACCATCCTTCGAATGTTTGACTCGCTCATGAAAAGCGTATTTACATAGTATTGAATACTTTCTTCATGAAAAAAAAGTTGTTCGAAAAGTTTATATTCTTCAGCTGTTTGTAAAAAGTGTTTGTATGTTTCGTTAAGTCGGTAACCTCTTTTTGAAATGAGGGTGTAACAGCCATCACGATATTCAAACTGTAAGGATTCGAATTCTTCATTTATATAGTTGATGGTGTTGGTGAGGGTTGAAATTGAACACTTTAAAGTAGTTGTTAAATATTTTTGTGAGAGCGGCCTTGAGGCATTGAAACATGACTGTATTAATTGTAACTGTCGTTTATAACTTTTATTCGTAAGTAAAAACAAAATTTAACCTCCGATTATTAGAATAATTACAAAATAAGATACATTTTTATGTATCTTACTGGAATTGTAACATTTAATGGTGTTTATGATAGTTTCAAAAAAAAAAAAACAAAAATGAATTTTGAACGGTGGTTATTTGAGAATTTAAATATAATGAGTTAGTAATATAGATGCAAAGTTTTCACTTTATGTGGTTGTCTAAAGAACGAAGGGAGGGATTATAGTGGAGTCGAGAGTGGTGATTAAGTCACAAAAAGAGAGCGATAGCATAATGAATCAGAAGAGTATCGCACGGAGTAACGTTATTTTTTTAACTATATTTATAGTATTAGTGGCTATTTTTATTTATTACAGTGTTTGAACATAAGTGTTTTTTATAAAAAGAGCATTTAATTTAGAAAAGAGGAATGAATAATGTTTGTAGTGCCAGATTTTTTATACAATTTTATTAAGGTTTTTACTTTAATAATGTCGATAGTGGTTTTTATTCACTTAGGTTTTTATTCAATTTTAGGTTTATTTGGATTGAAAAAGGTAAAACGTAATTATGATATTAAAGCAGCTGATAAAAGTTTCCTAATTATTGTACCCGCACATAATGAAGAAAATGTAATTGATAACTGTTTAGAAAGTATCGGTCAATTGAACTATGATAAAAATCTCTATAAAGTGGTGACACTTGCAGATAACTGCAATGATAAGACCGCAAGTATCGTGAGAAAAAGGGACGGTGTTAATCTCTTTGAGAACAGAAGTAAAAGAGGAGAACCCCGAGGTAAACCTCATGTTATTGGTAAATATTTACGTGAAAATAAAACATATTGGCAAAATTTTGATTACATTGTTTTTCTTGATGCCGACAATTTAATTTCAGAAAATTATTTATTGGAAATTAATTCGCAATTTCTAGCACACACAGACTTAACAGTCATACAAGGTTATCTAGATTCTAAAAATATCAATGAATCATTTATGTCGCGTGGGTATGCAGCGGCCTATTTTATCACTAACCGTGCGATTCAATATGCAAAACACCGTTTGGGATGGAATACATCAATTGGTGGTACAGGTTTTGCAATCGATACAAATTATATTAAAGAAAATGGTTGGACACCGCGTAGTTATACTGAAGATTTTGAAATTCAAGTAGAGTTATCAATTCAAGGCAAAAAAAGTACTTGGAATCATTTTGCAAAAGTATATGATGAGAAACCAAATGACATTAAGACAAGTCATGTCCAAAGAACACGTTGGTCACAAGGACATTGGTATATTGCGATTTCAAAAACAGGTCAACAGCTAGGCTCTCTTTTCAAATCTAAATCATTAATAGAATTAATAAGTAAATGTGAAACATTGGTTTATTCTTATTCAATGCTACGCTCGGTATGGTTATTAGGTTTAGTATTTCTAATAGTGATTGATCGTCGTTTTATTGAAAGCTTTCCTTATTTCTTTTCGCTATTTTGGCTCTGGTTATTTTTTGAGTTTATTAATTATATATTATTACCGACAGTTTATATTATTCAAGAAGGTGAAAGTTATTTTGAAGATCTGTCAGTTCCTCAGCGTATCAAAGAGTATTTGTTGCTATGGATTGGTTACTTTTATTCAACGCTTCTTTATTACTTTGCACAAATTCAAGGCTTTTTCACATGGTTTTTACCACAAAATCACTGGAAAAAAACGGAACATTCAAGTGCAATTTCTACGGATAGTCTGAATAGAAAGTAGCGGTAAATAGAAAATGTATGTAGTTATTAATGTGAGTGTTATTTTAGCGTTAATGTTAGCAACAGTATTTTTCAATGCTAATAAAAAATCGAGGATATATCTGATAGGTTATCTATTGCTGGTTGGCCTATTAGTAACGTCAATGGTTGAAAATAGTAATATTAGGGACTTTTCCAATGTGTTTAATTATCCATTAACGATTTATTTATTAGGTTATTCAGTATTATTATTTGTAATTTCATTAACGAATATAGCGATTGGAAGTTATCTATTTATCATGATAGGTGTACTGCTTACGGTTGCCAATGGTGTGAAAAACGTAAGTACAGGTTTACCCATTGTTTGGGCGGATTTCCAAAATAATTTATTGAAAGAGGTAGTCTGGGAAATGACTATTAAACCGCATTTTATATTGGTTATAGTGACAGTTAGTGTCATAGTGTTATGCGGCTGGCTGTACAATAAATTTTGGAGATACAAACAACTATCGCTTGAATTACGAGTAACAGGTCTCTGTATTAGTGTAGTAGTAAGTGCGAGTTGTTTACTATATATCAATCATTCAACCAGTTATGCAACCCAAAGAACAAGCGAAAATCAAAACAGTGGTGCAGTTGAGTATTTTATTGAAAGTATGAATCCTGAAATAATGCCGCGACCAACTGATTATTCAGAAATAGTAATGAAGGACCTTGTTTTAAAATACAATGCAAAATATCCGATAGAAAAAATAGCAGTTCCTGTGAAAAAAGAAAAAATTATTTATATCCTCAGCGAATCCTTGATTGATCCCACGAAATTTCCTGATACAAAGTGGACCGAAGATCCGTTGCCAACGATTCATAAACTACAAGAAAAATTCGGAGGTTCGATGTATAGCCCAGTTTTTGGTGGTGGTACAGTTAATGTCGAGTTTAGTTTATTGAGTGGATTTGATTATAACTTTTTGCGAAAAAATAGTATTGCCTATAATCATATTTTGGAAAAAAACGATCATAATATCGGCATTCCTTTCTTTTTGAAAAAACAAGGTTATGAGACAAAAGGGGTTCATTCACATTTGAAAAAAGGCTATCAACGCAATGAGGTGTATAAAAAATTAGGATTTGATTCCTTTATATCACGAGAAACAATGATTGCTGAAAGTAAGGAATTGCCGATTTATTATGATGAAGGCTACATCAGTGATATGAGTTTTGTTGACCGTATTTTGTTAGAAGTTAACAAAAATGACAAGTCGACTTTTATTAACAGTGTCAGTATGCAAAATCATTATCCCTATACAGAAGCCACAAAAGGTAAGTTGAAGCAAGACGATAATTTATTAGAAAACTACCAAGATATCGTTGATGGTGACCAATTGGCCCTTTATGCGCGTGGTGTTAAAAAAATGGATACAACAATTGATTTACTTATTCAAAAGTTAACCGAGCTAGATCAACCGACAACAGTTGTTTTTTACGGTGACCATGGACCAGCTCTGAATCAATCATTATACGATAACGCTTTTTTTAAAGACGATAAACAACTTCAAAAATACTTAACGCCTTATTTTGTCTGGAACAATAAAATAAATGGTGAACAAAAACCAAAGATAATCAACCCAGGTTTTTTAGGTAGTTTAGCTTTCAGCGAAATGAGCGTAGCACAAGCTCCTTTCTACCAGTTTGAACATGACTTAATGCAAAAGTTACCTGCATATAATATTGCAAAGAACCTTTTTTTAAATTCGAAAGGTGAAAAAATTGCTTTAACAGCGCCACTAAAGGAGGCTCTGCACGATTATCAATTATTTCAATATGACATGTTTGTTGGAGAAGGCTACAGTAAAGAGCTCTTTAGCATTTAGCAAAAAGGAGGCAGCAATGAAAAAAAGGAAAATAATGATAGTATTTGGCACGCGCCCAGAAGCCATTAAAATGGCGCCACTAATTTTAGCATTGAAAAAAAATGTTAATTTTGAGGTCATCGTCACAGTAACAGCTCAACATCGCCAAATGTTGGATCAAGTATTAGCAACGTTCTCAATTTCGCCAGATTTTGATCTAGACATTATGAAAGATCAACAAACATTGTCTGAGATAACAAGTAATGTTATTCAGCAATTAGATTGTGTACTAAAAAGTGTAAAACCAGAACTAATCCTTGTGCATGGTGATACAACAACAACATTAGCAGCTAGCTTAGCAGCTTTTTATAATCAAGTGAAAATAGGTCATGTTGAGGCTGGACTACGCACTTATGATAAATACTCACCATTTCCTGAAGAAATGAATCGTCAATTGACAGATTCATTAAGTGATATCTACTTTGCACCCACTAAGGAAAGCCGTCAAAATCTCTTGAATGAAGCACATGATGAGTCAGCGATTCATATAACCGGTAATACAGCAATTGATGCATTGAAATATACAATAACAGATACATATGAACACCCCGTGTTACATAAAATTCCGCTGGAGGATCGTTTTGTACTACTGACGATGCATCGACGTGAAAATCAGGGTTCACCAATGGAAGAAGTATTTAAAGCGATAACTGAGGTGATAAATGCAGATATACACACGCACATTATTTTCCCAGTCCACCTGAATCCCATTGTACAAAAAAGTGCACATGAATTGTTAGGTAATCATCCCCGTATTCACCTCATTAGTCCACTAGATGTTTTTGATTTTCATAATATGGCTGCGAGAAGCTATTTTATTATGTCTGATTCTGGCGGAGTTCAAGAAGAGGCCCCTTCATTAGGAAAGCCGGTATTAGTCTTACGTGAGACTACTGAACGACCGGAAGGTGTCTTAGCTGGCACATTAAAACTAATAGGTACTGAAAAAGAAACTGTTCAAAACGCTATGCTAGATTTGTTAACCGATAGAGTGCTGTATGAACAAATGAGTAAAGCGAGCAATCCTTATGGAGATGGTAATGCCTCGGCTAAAATAATAGCCGCACTTATTAAAATGAGTTAAATCGAGAGCAGGATGAATTTCAATTTTAAGAACTAGCTTGTTTTTCATGACGGAATCAAGCGTAGTAATTCTGCTAAAATAAAGCAGAAAGTATGAGATATCAAAGGAGGAACAACGAATGACAATTAATAAAAAGAAGAAGGCAGTAAAATTAGCAGTAACGTCAACACTCATGATACCTGCAATTATGATGGTACCTTTAGTTGCATCAGCCGATATGACTAACAAAGAGGTGACAAAGAGTCAACTGAATAACATTACAAATAGCGCAGGTATAACACCTCTTGCTAGTATGGGAACAGGCTACTCTGACAAATTTAAAAATTTAGAAAACACAGATGGTGTCTTAACAATTAATACAAATTCATCGGCATTATTGGCTGTTGGATTTGCAACGCAAACGAAAACAACGATTACAGTAGATCCTGAATTTGCATCAGAATTTTTTAGTACACCGAATTACAAACAATATTTAGGAGGGTCTGTAGATCGTCTTCATAATATTGGGATTGGTAATAGCAATGTTAAGATTCAAAAATTATGGGATAAAAAAACGGGGCCGCTAAATGGTTTTGATACAGCTTATTTTGATGAAAAAATAAATGCCATTGTTATTTTTAGTGAAGTATCAGTAGTATCTGCGAATCAATATCAAAATGTTAATCTAGAAATTGATTTAGATAAATGGTCTAAAGATACGGGGCGTTTAGTAGAGCGTAAAGACTTCTTCAACTTTAAGGTGAAATCTGGAAACGCTGACCTTGGTATTAACTGGTCATGGGGTGCAGCAGAATCAGTGTTAAACGGTAATGATTTACCAGATGATACGTGGATTGAAAATAAGGTGAAACCGACTACAATTACTTCAGAAGATGAAATGACTTTTACTGGAGTAGGTTATCAACCAATGGACAATGAACATGATACAAATTATTTTGTAACATTAGAAATTGATGGAAAAAAATACAAAAACATCCAGCTAGATAGTGAAGGAAACTGGCAAAAAACGTTTGATAAACCACTGGGTAATGGTAAAGATAAACCTTTAGCAAATGGAACAGTTGTAAAGGCTTATGTAGAGGGTACTGAAACAGAAGCTAATGGTAATGGTATTGTGAATACAAAAGTTTCTGCACCTACTTTCTATACTGTGGGTGAAGATTCAACTTCATGGGCAGATTGGGAAATTAAAACACCTACCTTAGCGGATGCTTATGATGAAGAAACAATTATCACAGGTAACTTACCAGAGCAGAATCATCAAAATGGCCGCACCTATGAAACTGTTGTAACAGTTAATGATGTTGAGAAACAACGTGCTGTTATTTCAGGTGAATCTGGTTCTCTAGTCGCACCGTTATTTGATGAAGTGCTTCAAAAAGGTGACGTTGTTAAGGCCTATATTATCGGACATGAAGAAGGCGAAACAGATAAAGAAAGCCTTGTTGCTGAAACAGTTGTTCAGGAAAATAAAGAAGGGCAAGAAAGTTGGGAAAATTGGACAGTTGAACCAACAGAATTAGAAACTATTTCATCAGGTGATGAAATTATTAGAGGTGTCATCCCGATTCAAAATAAATTTAACGGTCGTACTTATGATGTTGAAGTGTTAGTGAATGATAAGTTAGTCGCGACTGAAGAAGGTTATACAGCCCGCGGTGGTGAATTTTCGGTGAGTGTTCCTGATTCAATCGACTTGAAATACAAGGACAAAGTAACAGCAATCGTTGTGGGGCACGAACTAGACAAGGAAGACAAAGATAGTGAAGATACGACAGAAACTGTGAAAGATGTTACAGATCATGAAAATTGGAAAGTTGCAGCAGCGACTATCAATGATGTAAAAGATACAGACACATTTGTATCAGGAACTGTACCAGTAGAAGATACAGAATTTGACCGTAACTATGAAATTGAGGTTGCGGTGAATGATGAAGTAATTAGTACACAAGCAATTACACCAGATGGTGATTATAAAATTGACTTACCAAAAGAAGTGAAATTAGCAGTCAAAGATAATGTTACAGTCACTGTCGTAGGTCATCAAGTTGATTTTGATGATGTATCAAGTGATAAAGTATCAACAGAAGTAATAGATGGTACGAACTGGTCTGACTGGAAAATCGCTAACCCAGAACTGGATGAATTAACAACAAAATCAACTGCTATTACAGGTGAAATTGCTAAGCAAGACATCGATTTTGATCGTAATTATACTGTCACTATCACACAAAATGGTACGGAAATTATAAACGAAAAAGTTGAATCTGATTCTAAATTCAATTTCGAATTACCAGAAAAAGTAACACTAGAAGAAGATGATGAAATTGCCATTACAGTTGAAGGGCATCAAAAAGATAAAGAGTCTAAACTGAGTGAGACAATCACTACAAAAGTTAAGGATGCTAGTAACTGGGCGGATTGGAAAATCGTTAATCCAGAATTGAATAATTTAACGGTTAAAGATACAAAAATCACTGGTAATATTCCTCAACAAGCAGTTGATTTTGGACGTAATTATTCAATTGAAATTGCACAAAATGGTGAAAAAATCATTTCAGAAGTAGTGAAATCAGAAAAAGAATTTAGTTTTTCATTACCAAAAGATGTAACTTTAGCTGAAGGTGACGAAATTACGGCGACATTAATTGGTCATCAAGACGGAAAAGAAAATAAAAAGTCAGAAAATATTACAACCATTGTAGAAAAAGCAGCAGCTGCAGAGACAACTTCTGAATTTAAACTAGGCTACTGGGAAAAATTCGGCTTAGTTTATGAAGGGAAAGTTAACAATGATGATTGGGATTTAACGGATAAGACAAAAGTTGAAAAAACGGTATCTGTTACTGATTCAAAAGGTCAAGTAGTGAAAACAATCACAGCTGCTAATACCGATTGGTATAAAACAGGGCAATTTGATGGTTATCAATTCATCGTTAACAATGATGTGTTAGGTGATTTAGCAGCGGATGATTACAGCTTCACGATGAATATTAAAATTGATGGTGTTGATCAAGATTCAGTTAAGCTAGAGCTAAATAAACCAGCAATGCGTAGTGGTGCTTATCATGATAAATACAATGATCTTGAAAGTGTTGTTTTGAAAGAGAATAAAGTATCGCCATTTGTCAGCGATAACTCTCCAGCGATTAAGATTGAAAAATTTGGCGAAGACACACAGCTTAGACTTTTCAATAAATATTGGAATAATAATACTGAACTCGTTTTTGATGGTTATGTGACGGGGGAAGAATCATTTAAAGACCTCAACAAAACGTTAGAAATTAAAGACAGCTCAAATAAAGTTGTAAAAACAATTGAAAACTTACACAGTGCACCAACTTCATGGGGTATTCCAACAAGTGTGGGCGATGACCATACGTTCCAAGCGATTATTCCTAAAGATTTTGGAAATGAAAAAAACTATGCATATGCTCTAAAAGTGCTTGATAAAGCAGGCAAAGAAGTATACAATTTCGAACTTAAATAAAGGCATGATTTTATTTACGACTAATCATAAGATTATAATTAGTGGTATTAAATCATAAAATAAAACGGAACGTTAAGACTTTTGTAAAAAAGTCTTGGCGTTTTTTTAGTTACATCATTTATTATTCAAGATGTGAGGTATATTTAGAGTATCAAAAGTAGACCCTTTTGATGAGTGTATAAGGAATTGATATTGACGTATGAATAAGACGTTAGGTAAAATAAAGAGATATATATATAGGGAGGTGTCAAATAACATGTCATTTTACACATATGAATATCTCATGAATGAATCTAATCTAACTAATTATGTGAAGTATGGTTTAACAATCGTTATTTTACTTTTT
>NZ_JAFYUW010000051.1:0-10760 GCF_017549435.1 Brochothrix sp. | reverse complement strand
GTATAATCGTTATCATCAAGTTTATTAAAGGGAAGTTGATAGAGCGTCGTGGCGCGTTCATCAAGGTTGGTAATACCTGCGGGTGCTTTTGAAAAAGTGGAAATAAGCGGATAGCGCAAGACTTTTTTATAATGACCCAAATAGGCTTGTCCTTTTTTAGTCATTCCTAATACGTGGTGGTAAGGGTGTTGTTGATAATAGCTAAACTCATCTTCAGTCAGTTGTATAAGAATACTTAAAGCCATGCGTTGGATGCGATTTGTCGTATAGCGTTTAGTTTTCACTTGTGACAACCATTCAGCGAAACTAGAGGCTTTTTTTGCACATGCAATCAAGCGGTATTCAATTCCTTCAACGATGTTATGTAACTTGGCAATGTTCTCGGGTGATTGTATACAGAGTTGATAGTGCAGTAGTGGCCAGTAATCTTCCCAAGAATGTAAGTCGGTATCCTCAAGCAGTGTTTGGGTGCTGAGAGGTATATAAGAATTGCTTTTTTCACCACGAAGTAAAAGCTGACGTATGGCTGTTCCACTTGCGAAACTTTCGTCAGTGGCTGTGGCATCATTATGGTTGGCACCCATCCTGTTGAGGGGTAATAACTCCATTGGGTTCTCACCGATATGATTAGCTAATGCGTAATGAAACCCAAGTAGAATGTTTGGTTGGCGTAAATCGAAAGTTGGCCAGTGTGAGGCGGTTAGTTCTTCCCATGTCTGCGTCACTGCAATACCATAAGGGATGTTATCCTCGAGCTTCTTTTTGATGATTAAGTTGAAACTGTCCTCATTTTGATGATAAAAGGCAGCTAATTCGTCGTAAGGGAGCGCTTCGCCTTTTTCTGTCCCAAAGCATAGTGTGTCACAACGGAAGTCGTGAAGCAGGTTTATGGCGCCTGAGGCGAAGTTCTCTGCTGATTCAATTGCTGATACAAATGGAAGTTCAATTACAAGATCAGCTCCAGCTGCTAAGGCTGCTTTTGTTCGTTGCCATTTAGTGATAATCGCGGGCTCGCCACGTTGTAAAAAATTACCACTCATTACAACAATTAAAACTTCTGCTTGTGATTTATGCTTCGCATGGTTTAAAATGAAACGGTGCCCATTATGAAATGGGTTAAATTCGGCGATGATTCCGACAGCTTTCATTGCATACGTCCTCTCAAATTTTATCTTTACATATAATAATAACAAAAAAACAGCACGAATCAAAAAGCAACGAATGAATATATGTCCATTAAAGATAATAAGGTTGACAAATGATGTGATTTAAAGCTATAATTGGTCTTGTTGTCCATGTAGAGGTGATGAAAAATGTTGAAATGGTCTTTTTTACAAATACAAAAAAGCAGAAATGGATTTCCCGTTGATGAAGTGGTAGATCTTACTGAAATTTTGCATAAAAAAAATAAAGATGTACGTTCGGCAAAATCAATTCATGTATCAGGTCGCTTAGTAACTCAGCGTGATCAGGTAACAGTGACTTTAAAAGTAACTGGCGTTATTACGCTACCTTGTGCACGTACGTTAGTCGATGTACCATATCCGTTAGATATTAGTATCAGCGAAATAATGGTGAAAGATATTGCGGAGTTTTCGGGCAGTGATGATGTATATGAGATAACTGACAATCAGGTAGATTTAATGCCGATTATTGAAGAATGTGTGCTAGTTGATATTCCAATGCAGGTTTATGCTGCGGAATCAAATAAAGCATCAAAATCAGGTAATGGTTGGATTGTCGTTTCACAAGATGATCTTAACGCTCAGGAACAACAGTCTGAAGATGCTGAGGCACCAAAAGGTGATTCTCGATTAGCAGCTTTAGCTGATTATTTTAAAAAAGATGAGTAATCTTTAATTTTTATTTAAGGAGGTGTTTGAAAATGGCAGTACCAGCACGTAGAACTTCAAAAGCTAAGAAAAACAAGCGTCGTACACACTTTAAATTAGAAGTACCAGGTATGACAGCTTGCCCTAACTGTGGCGCATCAAAACTATCTCACCGCGTATGTCCAGAATGTGGACAATATAAAGGTGAAACAGTTGTAGAAGCAAAAGCGTAAAACGTTCTTTCACAAAAGTGAAACGTACACTTTTGATATAAAACCTTTCCGAGAGACCATGGCTCTTGGGGAGGTTTTTTCTTTTTATGAAGATGTAAATGAGAAACTGTCGCAAAAAAAAGAAGGATGTCGTATAATTAAAACAATAATTCTGTGTTCTATTGAGATGGAGGAATGTAATGAGTTTCCCGACAATTATTTGGGTAGTAATGCCGCTATTTGTATTTATTTTAATAAAATTACTGACGAGAAAAAAACGCATGAATTTCCCATATGCTTATGTGATGTTGGTAGTGACCTTATCTGCAATCTTTTTTATTCTAAATGATTTAGCACTGAACCAATGGTTTTTATATCTTTTATTATTGTGTTTGATTATCGGTTTTATATACGTACTTATTTTCAATGCCATCAAAAAAGAAATTTATATAATTAAGATATTGAAAGGTTATACTAAGATACTGCTAATCGTAGTTATTTTTAGCTATTTTTTAACAGTTGTCATGTGGGTTCTTTCGTTTTTCATGTGAATAATGACGTATAGTCAAAATGAAACAGCGAGATAAAGCTGTTGACAATAGAGTTTATAAGGTCGTAAAGAATTTATTTTCTTACGACCTTTTTTTGTTCGTATTTTATACGAACACTGTTAGGTAAACCTTTAAAATAGTTTTAAATAAAATTTGAAATAAGAAAAGTATTTTTTTATGTAAAAAAAAGCGCAAATTAGTGGGAGATTTACTTCTGGTTAAAAGGTAGTGATTTTTTTTTGGTTCTAAGTGGTGGAAAGTGGGGGAATGTGGTAAACTTAAAACAGAAAAGGGGTGTGCTTATGTTTATGGGAGAATATGCTCATAATATCGATGTAAAAGGTCGACTTATTATGCCTGCAAAATTCCGTGAGCAGTTAGGCGAACACTTCGTGGTTACCCGGGGGTTGGATAAATGTTTGTTTGTTTATCCAATGTCCGAGTGGGAAATACTTGCTGCAAAATTGCGAGAGCTCCCGTTAACCAAAAAAGATGCACGTGCTTTTTCACGTTTCTTCCTTTCGGGCGCAGTCGAATGTGAACTCGATAAACAAGGACGCATCAATCTACCTCAGAATTTACTAAAATATTCCTTAATTGAAAAAGAAACAACTATTGTCGGCGTATCAAGTCGTATTGAAATATGGGCTCAATCAGAATGGGAAACATTCTTTGATGAAGCAGAAGAATCATTTGCTGAAATAGCAGAACAAATGTCGGATTTTAACCTATAGAGAAGATGGTGAAAATATGTTTAAACATGAAACAGTTTTATTACATGAAACAGTCGATGCGCTGGATATTAAACCAGACGGCATTTATGTCGATTGCACATTAGGTGGCGCTGGCCACAGTGAGTATTTGTTATCGCAATTATCTGATGAGGGTCACTTGTATGCATTTGATCAAGATCAAACAGCAATTGATAACGCAAAGGTTAAGTTAGAAAAATACAATGAACGTGTCACGTTAGTTAAAGCGAATTTTCGAGATATCCGTCGTGAACTTGCTAATCGTAATGTTGATGCAGTTGATGGTATTTTGTATGATTTGGGTGTATCTTCACCACAATTAGATGAAGCTGAACGAGGGTTTAGTTATCATCAAGATGCTAAGTTAGATATGCGTATGGATCAAGAACAAGCGTTGACTGCAGAAGTTGTTGTTAACGAGTGGCCTTATGAAAAATTAGTTCGTATATTCTTTCAATATGGCGAGGAGAAATTTTCGAAACAAGTGGCGCGTTTAATTGAAAAACGTCGTGAAATCAAACGTATCGAAACGACAGGTGAATTAGTTGAGTTGATTAAAGATGCTATCCCTGCTCCTGCAAGACGTAAAGGTGGTCATCCAGCTAAACGTGTTTTCCAAGCGATACGTATCGCAGTGAACGATGAACTGGGTGCTGTAGAAGAATCGCTTGATCAAGCAGTTAATCTTTTACGAGTGGGTGGACGTGTTTCTGTTATCACTTTCCATTCACTGGAAGATCGTATTACAAAATTGATTTTAAAAGATTATGCCAAAGGTCCTGATCTACCACGTAATTTACCAGTTATACCGCATGAATATCAACCGAAATTGAAGATTATAGCAAGAAAGCCAATTCTACCATCAGAAGAAGAATTAGAAGTAAACAATAGAGCGCGCTCTGCAAAACTTAGAGTAGCCGAGTGTTTAAAATAATCATAACTAACAAAAGAGAAGAATGGAGCTGAAAAAAAGATGGCCAACAATGCAGCGCGACAAATAGAAAGACAACCGAGAGTCAATAAACCTGCGGAAAAACCAAATAGACAGGTACGACAAGGTTATAGTCCTGAGCAACAAGCACTTCGTAAATTACGAAATGTATTCGTTACTGGTATTGTGAGCGTGTCAGCTTGTTTGTCCATCTGGCTCTTATCTGTTCAGGCAAATAATTATGAAATGAACACTAATATCCAACAACAAGAAGCTAAAATCACACAACAAGTGCAAACGAATTCTGATTTAAAAGCGAACGTTGATGAACTAAGTCGCTATGATCGGGTGTATAAAGAAGCAAATAAGAATGGATTAAAATCTAACGAAAACAACGTTAAGGCTGTGGATATTAAATGAAAAAACTTATGAGAAACCGAAGAAGAGGCGCAATTTTTTTGCTGGGCTTTTTCGGTTTATTTTTTGTTTTACTGCTATCTCGCTTTCTTTATTTAGAAGTAGTCGGTAAAGCAAATGGGAGACCGTTAGCTAGCCAAGCAGCACGACAATATCTTCAAAAAGAAACACTCTTTTCACAACGTGGCGATATTTTAGATGTGAATGGTGAGGTTATTGCTGAGAATGTCACAACGTACTCAATGATAGCTGTCATTACACCAAGATTAACAATTGATAAAAATAATCCGCAACATGTTGTGGATCATGAACATACAGCTAAAGTACTTAGTAAATATATTGATATGAAAGAATCTGATATTTTGAAGATTCTGGATCAAAAATTAGATCAAGTAGAATTTGGTACTGCTGGTAAAAATATTAGCTCATCGAAAAAAAATGAGATAATGAAGGAAAAATTACCAGGTATTATTTTCAAGAAAACACATCAACGTATCTATCCTAATGGTGTCTTTGCTTCTAATTTAATTGGTTTAGTGAAAGAAGATGAACAAAAAGATGGCACGTTCTTGCAAAAAGGCCAGATGGGTATTGAAGATAGCGAAAATAAAGAATTGAGCGGTACAGATGGTTCAATCAATTACAGTCAAGATAACTACGGTTTTGTATTGCCTAATGCTGAAAAAGTATTGAAAAAACCAGTCGACGGCGATTCTTTAACATTAACGCTTAACAAACGGATTCAAACCTTATTAGAAGAACGGATGACAGCAGCACAAAAAAAATATAAACCAGAAGAAATGATGGCTGTGGTGATGAATCCTAAAACAGGTGAGATTGTAGCGATGAGTCAACGACCAACTTTTAATGCTCAAACACGTGAGGGTCTCGATAAATCATGGCGTAATTTAATTGCAGAAGAACCATTTGAACCCGGTTCGGTTATGAAAATTTTCACTTTAGCTTCGGCTATCGAAAACGGTGTCTATAACCCTGATGCTTATTTCAAATCAGGTTCATATAAGGTAGATAAAATTACAATCAACGATTGGAATAATGGAGACGGTTGGGGCGACATTACTTTTAATGAAGGTGTTGCACTTTCATCTAACGTAGCCTTTGCAAATTTACTTGATAAAATTGGCACAACTCGTTTTAAATCAGCGCTTGAAAGTTTTGGTTTAGGTAAATCAACTAATAGTGGTTTGGCTAATGAAGCAACAGGAGATATTCTCTACCGCTATCCAATTGAGCGTGTAACAACAGCGTTCGGTCAAGGAACAACTGTTACAGCCTTGCAAATGATGCAAGGTATTAGTGCAATTGCAAACAATGGTAAAATGATGAAGCCTTACTATATTAAGTCAACCAAGGATGGTAAAACAGGAAAAGTTACTAAAACAAAACCTGAAGTTGTCGGTACACCGATTTCTAAAGCAACGGCAAATGCCACGCTTAAACAATTACGTTCGGTAATTGAGGCGAAAAACGGGACGGGCTCAATGTATAAATTAGATGGGTATAAATTAGCGGGTAAAACAGGGACAGCTCAAATTGCCAATCCTGATGGTTCTGGTTATATGACAGGACCGAATGATTACATATACTCGTTCATGGGAATTGCACCAGCAGACGATCCACAATTAATGATGTATGTTGCTGTGAAAAAACCAGTGATACAAGCAGGTGAATCGAGCACAGATGTAATTAAATCAATTTTCAATCCTGTCATGCAAACAAGTTTGCAGTACTTAAATATAAAACCAGAAAAAGAATTGAACGCAAAATCAGTGGTGATGCCTGATACCGCTAATATGAAAGTAAAAGATGCTCAAAAAGAGTTGAAGACATCTGGCGCTTCTGTTACGGTAGTGGGAGACGGTGATAAAATTGTCCAACAACTGCCTAAAAGCGGTGAAAATATCTTTGTTAAGCAGCGTGTGATTTTACTGACAAATGGTAATGTCACGATGCCTGATATGACAAATTGGTCGAAGAATGACGCGTTGAAATTCTCTGAAATTAGTGGTATTCCAATCAACTTTACGGGAGAAGGTTATGTGCTAAAACAAAGCATACCAGCAGGACAAAAAGTCAGTGCAAAATCTGAAATAACCTTAAAAATGGAAGATCCTTCCAAACTACCGAAATATAATGCTAAGCCGAGTACTGATGAAGCTAATGCTGATGAAAAACAAGAAACTGATGTGCATGTGAATGATGTTGCAGGTGCAATAACACCACAATAATTGTGTGTAGATGATGAAAGAAAGGAACGATTTGAAATGAAAATGAATGAATTATTGAGTAAGTTACCGTTAGTTGCTTATGAGGGGCAAGACATTGAAATTACTGATATGCAACAAGACAGTCGATTAGTGACACCAGGTACATTATTTATTTGTATAGATGGGTATACAGTTGATGGTCATGATTATGTTGAAAAAGCGATTGCGAAAGGAGCAGTTGCTATTCTAGCTGAGAAACCTGTTGAGGTAAAGACAGTTCCAGTTATTTATGTAGAAGATACAAATCGTGCAATGGCGATTTTAGCGGGTGCTTTTTTTAACTATCCTACTCATGAGATGAATATGGTTGCCGTAACGGGAACAAATGGTAAAACAACAGTGACACATTTGATAGAGCATGTCTTGCGAAATGTTAATCAAGTCACAGGTCTTGTAGGTACGATGTATCAAAAAATTGGAGATACAATCCAAACAACTAAAAATACAACGCCCGACAGCTTAACTTTGCAACGTTTATTTGCAAGTATGCGTGAGGAATATGTGGATACAGCTGTAATGGAAGTATCCTCTCATGCGCTTGTATTAGGAAGAGTTCATGGTTGTGATTATGATGTCGCTGTTTTTACAAATTTAACGCAAGATCATTTAGATTTTCATAAAACAATGGAAGAATATGCGATTGCAAAAAGTTTGTTATTTGCGCAATTAGGCAATGATTATCGTAGTAAACGACCTAAATTTGCAGTTGTTAATAAAGATGACAATGCAAGCGAGCGAATGATTACTGCAACTGCAGCTAATGTTGTAACTTATGGTATTATCAACGAATCAACATTCCGAGCAACGGACATTGTTATTAGTGGAAAAGGGACACATTTTACTTTATTATTCCAAAATAAGGCTTATCCCATCAAAATGCAATTAGTCGGTAACTTTAATGTATATAACGCACTCGCTGCTATTGCTGCAACTGTTGTACAAGGTGTGCCACTAGAAACAGCAATTGCTTCAATTGAAGCCGTACAAGGTGTAGCTGGTCGTTTTGAATTAGTAAGCGCTGGACAAGCTTTCCCAGTTATTGTAGATTATGCACATACACCTGATAGTTTAGAAAATGTTATACAAACGATTCGTGACTTTGCTAAAGGTCGAATTATATGTGTGGTAGGCTGTGGTGGTGATAGAGATCGTACTAAACGTCCGATTATGGCTAAAATTGCAGTTGATCAAGCAGATATTGCCATCCTCACATCAGATAATCCACGAACTGAAGACCCAATGACAATCATTAATCAAATGGAAGCTGGTGTATCAGCTGAAGCCGTTTATATTAAAGAAGTGAGCCGCGAAAAAGCGATTCAAATAGCTGTCAGTGAAGCGCAAGAAGATGACGTTATACTGATTGCGGGTAAAGGTCATGAAACATATCAAATTATCGGAGATGTTACACATCATTTTGATGACCGTGAAGTAGCAGAAGAAGCAATAAAAAATCTAAAGTAAGTAAACAAGTTAGGGGAGAACGATTGTGTCTACAAAATTTATTATAGGAACAGCATTCATCGCATTTATAGTAACGGTGATGGCATTACCAATTTATATTCAAGCAATGCGACAACGTAAAGTGGGTCAAGAACAACGTGAAGAAGGACCGCAAAGTCATAAAGCAAAAACAGGTACGCCGACAATGGGAGCTATTATTTTTGTACCCGCGGTCTTTATTGCAACGTTAATTGGAACAGGTATCTCACGCGGAAGTGTATCAACGATGTGGTTATTGTTATTAACATTCCTTGGTTATGCCTTTATCGGTTTTTGGGACGACTTTGTTAAAGTTCGTGAAAAACGTAACTTAGGCTTAACTGCAAAACAAAAATTAATGGGACAGTTACTAATTGGTGTTCTCTTCTATGTTGTTTATCTTATAAACGGTTATTCAGAGTCATTAAATGTGCCTTTTACAGAAATAACAATTCAATTACCTTATATCTATGGCTTATTTATTATTTTTTGGTTGGTCGGCTTTTCAAATGCGACGAACTTAACGGATGGACTTGATGGGTTGTTAGCAGGACTGGCAACATTCTCGTTTGCAGCTTTCGGAATTATAGCTTACGTACAACATAATTTAGCGGTACTTTACTTCTGTATGGCAGTTATTGGAGGACTAATCGGATTCTTCTTGTTCAATCGCAACCCTGCAAAAGTATTTATGGGCGACACGGGGTCACTAGCACTTGGTGGTGCGATGGCAGCTGTATCTATCCTTCTAAAAGTAGAATGGTTGATGTTACTTATCGGGTTCGTGTATGTTGCAGAAACATTATCTGTCATGATGCAAGTAACTTATTTTAAATTAACGCACGGTAAACGTATTTTCCGTATGACGCCAATTCATCATCATTTTGAGTTAGGTGGTTGGTCAGAAAATAAAACAGTTGTTGTATTTTGGTGTGTGGGTCTTTTATGTTCTGTAGCAGCTGTATTGATGGAGGTGCTTTAAGATGAAGAATATCACGACATATCGACATAAGAAGGTGCTTGTATTAGGCCTTGCAAGAAGTGGTGTCAAAGCAGCCGAATTACTTCATGAATTAGGTGCTTTTGTAACTATTAATGATAAAAAAGCATTTGCTGAAAATCCAGCAGCGCAAGACCTATTGGAAGAAGGCATCAAAGTTATCACGGGATCACATCCAATTGAATTGTTGGATGAAGGTTTTGAGTTAGTGGTGAAAAATCCAGGTATTCCTTACGAAAATCAAATGGTACAAAAAGCATTAGAACTTAATATTCCTGTTATTACAGAAGTTGAGTTGGCTTACCAAATTAGTGAGGCACAAATTGTTGGAATTACAGGGACGAATGGTAAAACAACAACAACAACATTAATTAATGAAATGTTAAATGCTGGCGATAAAACGGCGCACCTTGCAGGAAACATTGGTTTTCCAGCAGCAGGTGTTGCGATGGAAGCTAAAAAAGATGATGTTATCACGATGGAATTATCTTCTTTCCAGTTAATGGGTATCCAAACATTCCGTCCGCATATAGCAGTTATCGTAAACATTTATGAGGCTCATTTAGATTATCACGGCTCACGTCAAGGTTATGTAGCTGCTAAACTACGTATTTTTGAAAATCAACAAGCCGATGATTACTTAGTAGTGAATTGGAATCAACCTGAATTGCGAGAACTAATTACGCAAGCTAAATCGCGTATTGTGCCTTTTTCCACGAAAGAAGTTGTAGAAGCTGGAGCTTACGTGCTCGATGGTAATTTAATGTTTAAAGATGAAATAGTTGGACAACAACAAGATATTATTTTACCGGGTGAACATAACCTCGAAAATGTTTTAGCAGCGATTTGTGTTGCTAAATTAGAAGGACAAAGCAATGAAACCATTATGCATGTTCTTTCAACTTTTTATGGTGTGGAACATCGTACACAGTTTATCAAAACACTGAATAACAGACGTTTTTACAACGATTCCAAAGCAACGAATATCATTTCAACTGAGAGTGCTTTAAAAGGCTTTAAGGAACCTGTGGTGTTGTTAGCAGGTGGATTAGACAGAGGGACAGAGTTCGATGAGCTAAAACCGTTCTTTAAAAATGTTCGAGCTGTTGTTTTATTCGGTGAAACAAAACATAAAATTGCACGTGTTGCGACTGAAGCTGGCGTAGAACATATCAAAATAGTCACAGATGTAGAAGAGGCAGTGCCTGTTGCTTACGAATATAGCGAGCCAGGTGACGTTATTTTACTAAGCCCTGCTTGTGCAAGCTGGGATCAGGTGCCATCTTTTGAAGTGC
>NZ_JAFYUW010000050.1:0-3705 GCF_017549435.1 Brochothrix sp. | reverse complement strand
ATTTCCAATAAGAGAAGCGCTGATGACATATGGATATAGTAAGTGATATTTATATAACAAAACAAAAAATAACATGTATCAAACGTAAAAAAACGATTGATACATGTTATTTTTGTTGATTGCACTTCACTCTAACTATCACTTTTTTTCGCATGACTTTTTCGATAGTGTAGCGGTGATTCGCCATACTTTTCACGAAATTTTTTAATAAAATAAGAGACATTTTCAATACCTACTTTTCCTGCAATCACCTTTATCGCTAAATTACTTTGCAACAATTCTTTTTTTGCCGCCTGCAACCGTAGTTCTATTAACCTTTGTTGTGGTGTGATCCCTGTGAAATTTTTATATACATGGCGTAAGTAGGAAGGTGAACCATGAGCTAAATGACCTAAGTCCTCCAAACTTAATTTTTGAGCGTACTTCGTTTCTAAAATATTATTAATTGTTTTTATCCATTCCTCATTGTCTACTGGTTCGCCTAACGGCTGACATCTCTTACATTGTCGATATCCCCTCTGACCTGGTTCATTTTTATCATAGTATACTGTAATATTATGTCGGTTTGGCATTTTTGAAGGGCATGACGGGCGACAAAATATTTTTGTGCTTTTTACGGCATACCAAAAAATACCATCATATGTTTTATCATTATTTTTAATAGCTGCCCATTCTATATCTGTCACACTCACACACAATACCTTCTTTCTTTAACCACTTACCTTTAAAATGATTATATCTGGGTGCCCTCTATTTTTAACAGTTCTACTTTTCTATTTACCCCGCCAGCATATCCGGTTAAAGAACCATTACTGCCTATCACACGATGACACGGCATAATAATCGAGATTGGATTATGTCCCACCGCACCACCAACGGCTCTGGCCGAACCGATATCCCCACCATATAAAAGGCGCAATTTGTCTACAATTGCTTGATACGTCATTGTTTCTCCATAAGGGATCGTTATCAATACCTCACATACTTTTTTTCGGAAATCTGTCACCTTTGGGGCTAATACAAGTTGCCCCATCGTTGGGATATGCCCCATGAAATATTCATCTAGCCAACGTTTAGCTTCATCAATCATTAAATCTTGACCTGTAACGGCCTCTTCCAAATGGTAACCCGCACCATAATATTTCTGTTCTGAAAACCATACACCAATTAACGCTGTTCCATCACTCAACAACAATAAATTGCCTAACGGTGATTCATAGTCGCTTTTTATTAACATCTTCTCATCCTCCCATTTCGTTGTGATAAAACGTCATGAAACTACTTTTTCTCTTTAATCAGCTCTTCAATATATTATAGCAGTTTTAAAGATGTCAAAATGTCACTATCTGTCTTTCTAAATAATGCTAATTTACAGAACAAAAAGACACCACTTAAAAAGTGATGTCTTTTTATATAAAATTGTTTAGAAAATCATATGTTCGTTAAACAATCTTTATCACTTTTAATCATCGCAGCAATGCCAATCATTTCACCTGACTCATTGATTACTTTCCAAATACTTCCCTCAGTTATTTCAAATAATTGTCCATTGCTATCAATTCTTGTACCCGTGTAACTATTGGATATTCCTCTTAGCGTTACTTCTTCCAACATCTCATTACGTTGTTTTTGGTTTTGTGGTGGTGCACTTTTACGAGAAGGTAGTGCTAAAAATTGTTCTAAACTATAACCGAAAATTGTTTGCGCATGTTGATTAGCGTATATAAAATGGGGATCTTCTGCAATGTTTTGGACCAATAACCCATAAGGTGCCTCTTCATCTAACCACCGTTGTCTTTGTTCCTCTTGCTTTTCTGCTGAAATAGGTAAATTTTCCCCCATCCAAATTTTATAAGAAGCATCAATGAGTGAAAGTATTTGATCTCTTTTTTTGCCATCCATTTTTGTCATCCTCTCTTATAAATTACGCACCCGTGGATTTTGTCCCAAAATTTGATTCGGATCAACAGGAATCGTCACTAAAATAGATTGTTTTTTATACCTTTCAAGTTCATTTAAAATATCTTCAAAATTCGATAAATCTGGCGCTACAGTATAACTAAGCCAACCAGAGGCTTCAGCTATTTTTCCATAATCTACCTGTTGTAATGTATCATGGTATTTTTCTGGATGAACACTTGGCAATATTGCAGGCAGTCCTTGCGCTACAATTGAATAAGTATGATTGTCTAAAATAAATAAAACGATGCCTAAATTTTTAGCTTCATTTAAACTTCCACCATATAATCTAAAACAACCATCACCACTAAACAAGTAAACACGCTTATCTGGTTGTGCTAACTTTGCCCCTACAGCTACGCCATAGGCACCACCCATAGCTGATCCTCGGTAAAAAGAAAAATAAGTGATAGTGTCATTGGGTCTTTGTGTAACATACTGATAATCTTTATACGCGAGACAAACATCGCTGATAACCAAACTCCCCGGTTGCCACCACTTGTGCAAATGTTGGTAAACTATTTTCATATCTGCGTAATGGGCACGGGGTGGTTCAAGAACACATGTGTTCAATTCAACTGGCGCAAGGGGGCTTGCCGTTGTACTGTACACTTCGCGTTTACCTTCTGTAATAATCGTTTTTAAAACCTTAGTGATAGGTGCGTTTATTTGATGGAATTTATGTAACGCGCTATGCTGAAAACTCCCTCGGATGTGACCATATGCATTGGCTGTTTGTGTGATAAAAAAGACATCTCCAGCTGCAAATTTTTGTAAATTCGTTGTGTACTCATCAGGTGTAACACCTACACAGATGACAACATCATCTTCAGTCATTGACTCCCATAAATTTAACGCTTTATCGTTTCCACCAAACGAGATACAGCCATAACCATAAGGGTTTTCACTCCCAACACAGTTGACACCATTCATACTCCAGACTGTTGCGGCTGCCAATTCAATAGAGACCGCTGTTGTTAATTGTCTTATATCCGTTTCATGTAACCCTTCTTCTCCTACTAAAAGAAGCACGCGGCGACCCTTTACTTTTTTCTTTAATAACTGAACGAAGACCGCTATTTCTATACTGCTATCATGTAACTTTTTTTTCATAATTTTTGGTTCTTCTGGCATTGGTAAGTTCATGATTTCATTATCCAATAAAAAAACAACTGGCTTTCGAGACAATAATGCTTTTCCTGCCTGTTCTAAGTATTTTGCAAAGGTATATGGATTATCTAATAGAAAGACATCTTCTATTTCAGCCTCTAATTGTTTAATAATATTGCTCCCATAAATTGAGGTATCCTGTAATGCACTATCTTCTTGATGACGTCTGGTTGAAATCGGAAAAATATACACCGATGGAATATCATGTAGTTTAGCATCGGATAAGCCACATGCTAACAGTTTAGTTGCGGCTCCAGTCGTAGCAATAGCTCCTCCCACCTTACCCGTTGCAAGGTAATGACCTAGTGGGGCAAAGCCCGCAGGGTATTCACTGATAGTAAATAACGCTGGTTTTATTTGATTGGGTTCATAAGGTGTTAAGTATTTCACATAATGAACAACGCCACCCCCAGTTACACCTGTATATATATCAATACCAAAAGCAGCCAGGTAGTCTACTAACGTTTCAAATCCATCTCTTTTATTCATAGCTGCATTTCTCCCTTTTTATTAAATCCTTATCAGATATATTATTAATCTTGATGTTTCAAATGAACACTTCACCAGCCAAAATCT
>NZ_JAFYUW010000049.1:0-32983 GCF_017549435.1 Brochothrix sp. | reverse complement strand
TTGTTCTAAACGGTTGAATCCGTTTTTATTATTTACTTAATTGTTCAACGTGTTCAAAGAAGTTGGGATAAGAAACGGCTATGGCTTCTGCATCTTCTAGTTCTACTGGTGACGACGCAATAAATCCTGCGACTGCTAACATCATACCGATACGATGATCACCATGTGAAGAAACTGTGGCACCATGCAACGCTGTTGGCCCTTTAATAATTAAGCCGTCTGGTGTCGCTGTAATATCGGCACCCATTTTAGTTAATTCTTCTGCGACTGTATCAATTCGATTGGTTTCTTTAACTTTTAATTCTTCTGCATCTTTAATCACTGTTGTTCCTTCTGCCTGAGTGGCCAGCAAGGCAATAATCGGCAGCTCATCAATGAGACGAGGGATAAGACTGCCACCAATTTCAGTAGCTTTCAATGGCGCTGCGCTTACAGTCAAATCAGATAATGGTTCACCCGTTGTCGGTTGACTTGTTTCAGCAATAGCGGCACCCATATCACGCAATACATCAATGATACCTGTTCGCGTAGGGTTCATCCCCACATTTTTAAGCGTCACCTTTGAACCGGCTAATAAACTTGCTGCAACAAGGAAAAATGCTGCTGAGGAAATATCACCTGGCACGTAGATGTTTTGCCCTTGTAACGGCGGTTGTTTTGTAATACTGATGCTTAAACCATTGATGGTAATTTCACCACCAAATTGTTGCAGCATACGCTCTGTATGATCACGAGATTTTTCTTTTTCATTAATAATTGTGACATCATCACTTTGCATACCTGCAAATAACAAGGCGCTTTTGACTTGTGCACTTGCAACTGGCATATCATAATTAATGCCCGTAATAGCCTCAACAGCTGAAACTGTCACTGGTGCCAAGCCACCTTCTTGAGCACTGATTGCTGCACTCATTGTTTTTAATGGTGTGATGACACGATTCATTGGTCGTTTTTGAATAGAGGCGTCACCTGTCAATCGGCTTTCAAATGGTCGTCCTGCTAAAATCCCCATCATTAAACGAATGGTCGTGCCTGAATTACCCACATCTAAAATAGTTGAAGGTTGTTTAAGCGACTCAATGCCAGTCCCGTGCACTGTGATTTTATCAGATGAAACATCGATAGCAACACCTAGCTGACGAAATACCGCAATTGTGCTGAGGCAATCTTCACCATGTAAAAAATGTTCAATGGTCGTTTGTCCATTTGCTAAAGCACCAAACATAATTGCGCGATGCGAAATTGATTTATCACCGGGTACCTCAATGGTCCCGTTAAGTTGTTTAATTGCATTAACTGTTTTCATTTATCTGCTCCTAACCTAGCACACTACATTCAAAATTAGTCGTCGCTTCTATCACTGATTTAGCACGCTGGCGTTCCTGAGTTGACTGGAAGCTCACTTGTAAAATACCCATGATATCTTCACGTGTCTCAATAATTCGAATATTTGTAATGCTGATTTCTTCACGTGCTAATAAACTTGTCACCTCAGAAATAACCCCTGGGTAATCTGGTATATCAATCATTAAATCGCTATAAGAATGAAGCGCGTTACGCTGTTTATCTGGTAACTCATCACGGTAACGTTTAGCATCGTCGAAAAAGCGATAAATATCTGTTTCGCTACCGGTCGCTACCAAGTCTTGAATGGCTCCAACTTCTGTTTGCCACGAACTTAACAACTGCATCAGGTTTTCTCTGTTTTCCATCGTAATATCTGTCCACATTTTAGGGTCACTAGCAGCGATACGGGTTACATCTCTAAAACCACCTGCTGCTAATTGAATTGTTTGTGGCAGTTCCTCTGTAAATTTAGCTGTTTGTTGGATGAGCCCTGAAGCAATTAAATGCGGTAAATGGCTGATCATCCCTACCATTTTATCATGTTGACTTGCTGAACTAATTAAAAAATGTGCTTTTGTTCCAACCAGGTAGTTTTCTAACTCTGGAACGCGCGCTGCTGCTTGTTCATCCGCTGGTGTTAATATGTAAAGTGCATTTTCAAAGAGGATTTCCTTAGCTGCTTGAACGCCACTTTTGTGTGAACCTGCCATTGGATGACCACCAATAAAGCTGTAGTTTTTAGCTGTCAGCTCTTTAGCTGCTGCTTCAATCGTTGTTTTCGTACTGCTGGCATCAGTGATTAACACTGACTGTTTTAAGGGTAATTGTGCTAAATGTGAAATTAATTGTTTTGTTTGTCGCACAGGTGCCGCTAACAAAATAAGGTCAGCTGACGTCGCTGCTTCATCCAAATTGATAACACGTTCATCAATGACACCTAATCGCAACGCTTCTGATAACGTCTCTGGATTAGCATCGTAGCCTAAAATTGTAACATCAGGTCGCCCGCGTTTAACTGCTAAGGCAATTGATCCACCAATTAAGCCAATACCGATGACTAATAATTTCTTTCGCATACCTTTACACCTCTTTTTGTGATAAATCAGGACGAAGATGCTGTGCACCCTTTTGATAAGCATGATGAACATCAGACTGTGCGATTGTTGTATCACAGTGCAACATGACGCGAATACAAAGTGGCAAAGCCTTTGGTACATCCATTTCAACCATACTAATCACAGGCACATATTCAAATCCCTTAAAGGTGCGAACAACTTTTGCTGGAAAGCAGGCGTTCACATCGGCTGTTGCCGAAAAGAAAATTGATGTAATTGCATCCGCTTCTAACTTGTTTTCTCTGAATAGTTCTTCCAGTAATGCTATCGTTGCTTCCTCAATTGCTGTGACGCTATTTTCTGCAACAGTTGTTGCGCCTCGGATACCTCTTATCATCATCTTCGCCTCTTTCTTTACCTTCAATTATTTCATTTTTTCAAAAACGCGCTGAAGTATTTCTTTTTCAACGACATGGATACTTGGTTCACCAATTTTATTTAACAGGACAAAATGTATCGCCTGATAGGTTGTTTTTTTATCATGTAACATACTTTTAAACAATTCTTCGAACGTTAAATCGTCTGGCACACTCAAGTCATATCCAAGCGTTTCACTCCAAGCTTCCCAACGCTCACGTTCAAATTGTAATCCCGTAACTTCTTCCGATAATAACAGTGCAAATTTCATACCTACCATAATCGCCTCACCATGGAACCAACGACTGAAATTACCAGCCGCTTCAATTGCATGACCAAACGTATGACCAAAATTAAGGTACGCGCGAATGCCTTGTTCTTTCTCATCAACAGCTACAATATTCGCTTTGATCTGGATGCCTTCTTCCAAATAGGTTGTCATGTCATTTTTATATAACGAAGCCATTGTCGGATACTGTGTCATTACTTTTTCTAACAATACATTATCTGCAATTAGACCATGTTTAATCAATTCAGCAAAACCAGAACGCATTTGACGTTCGGGTAAGGTTTCTAACAATGCCGTGTCATAATAAACAGCTACCGGTTGATGAAAGGCACCCACAAGATTTTTTCCTAGGGGGTGATTGATGGCTGTTTTTCCACCTACGGCACTATCGTGCGCTAATATGGTTGTGGGCATTTGAATAAAATCGATGCCTCGCATGAATGAAGCGGCAACAAAGCCTGCTAAATCACCAACGGCACCTCCACCAAAAGCTACGATGACACTTTTACGATCCAAACCCTGTTGAATCAAATGCGTCATTACTTTTTCATAGACAGAAAATGTTTTAGCGGCTTCACCTGCTGGTGTAATATAAATTGGGACGGTTTGATCTAATCCCTCAGTCAACGTGACCATCACGTGTGCATAGTGTGCTGCGACATTCTCATCGGTAATAAACAGAACTTTTGAATAGCCTGATAATTGAGCTTTAATCGTCGCTTCTTCAGTGTTCAAACAATTTTTTCCTACTAAGACAGGATAATTTGCTGTTGCTGTGTTCACTTCGATAGCTACCATCTTTAAAACTCCTTCGCTGCTTGACGTCTTGCGTCAACTTCACGTTTTAAATCAGCTAATGTCGCATGCGAGAACTCCTCTAAAATCGCATTGGCTACTTCCCATGCAACCACATGTTCTGCTACAACACTTGCTGCTGGTACAGCACATGAATCAGAACGTTCAACACTTGCTTTAAACGGCTCTTTAGTATCAATATCAACACTTTGTAACGGACGGTATAAAGTCGGTATCGGCTTCATGACACCACGCACTATAATAGGCATCCCTGTCGACATACCCCCTTCAAAACCACCCAAGTGATTCGTTGCGCGTGTGTATCCTTGTTGTTCATCATATAAAATCTCATCTTGTACTTGGCTACCTGGAATGTTTGCCATTTCAAACCCTAAACCAAATTCAACGCCTTTAAAGGCATTGATGCTCATTACAGCTGCTGCAATACGGGCATCGAGTTTACGATCAAAGTGAACATAGCTTCCGATACCTTCTGGCACATTATCAATGACCACTTCAACTAAACCACCAATAGTATCGCCATCGCGGCGTGCTTGGTCCATTCGTTCTTTCATTTTTTCGTTGGCTTCTTCATCCAATGTACGTGTTTCTGACGCTTCTGCTCGTTCTTGAATTTCAATTGCTGATAGGTTTGAAATATCGACTGTTGCAGTCACTCCACCAATTTTACGCACATGACTACTCACATCAATGCCTAATTCTTTCAGTAATTGTTTGGCTACAGAACCAGCTGCCACACGCATCGTTGTTTCGCGCGCTGACGAGCGTTCTAAGACGTTTCTCAAATCTCTGTGTCCATACTTGATTCCACCCACCAAATCAGCATGACCGGGACGTGGACGTGTTACAGTACGTTTAACAACTACATCATCAGCTACTGGCTCGCTTCCCATCTCTTTTAACCAATGACGGTAATCAAGATTCGTTACACTTAACGCTACAGGTGAACCTAACGTTTTACCATGACGTACACCCGCGGTAATTGCAACTTGATCTTTTTCTATTTTCATACGTCCCCCACGGCCATAACCGCCTTGACGACGTTTCAAATCTACGTTAATATTTTCTGCTAAAATTGTAAACCCTGCAGGTAATCCCTCAATAATCGTTGTTAGTTGTGGACCATGTGATTCTCCAGCTGTTAAATATCTCATTATTTACACTCCCTATTCTTTATCGCTTTAAAGTATATTAGCATTTTATCATATATTTTCGTTAACTTCAACCTCATACGCTTTTAGTTTATAACTGTCACAATTATCTCACAATTCATTATGTAAAAGAACCCAATGCACTCATACATTGGGTTTCAGACTGAAGATAAACAAAAAGCTAGCTTTTTACTACTCTCTCACGATTACGTACCATCAGTATATGTAACATCATTCGCTCGTTGTCATTATTGTTTAGCAAAATCCAAACAACTACAGCAAAATTTCAAAAATGACATTTTGATAAAATGAATCAAACTTTTATTTTCTTCAGTTTTATTTGTAGCTGAACGTTTGGTTCTGCTTTTATTTTCTCCAAGCTCGTCGCCATTAAACGGACTATTTTCGTTTTTATTTTTCTCTAGCACTTCACACCAAAACTCGTGATATTTCAAAAACACCATCCTGACAAATAGCGTCAAAATGGTATTTTCTCCAATCTCTTCAATTTTAAATGGGTGTGAAGGTGCTTTCACTATACAAACTCACTTTCATCAAAGAACAGGTTAATTTCACGTTCAGCGCTTTCCAGAGAGTCTGAGCCATGAACAACGTTAAAAGCTGTGTCTGTTGCAAAGCGTCCTCTGATAGAGGCTAGGTCTGCTTCTAAATGTTTTGTTTTACCATTGATTTTACGTCCAATCACTACTGCATCATTTCCCTGCCATACCATTGCAAAAACTGGTCCCGATGTTATAAACGATACAAGTTCTCCAAAGAACGGCTTATCAACATGCTCTGCATAATGTTTTTTCGCCAACTCTTCTGATATTACCATTAATTTTCCTGCCACCAATATCAATCCTTTTTGTTCGTACTGCTTTACTACTTCACCGATTAAATGACGTTTAACACCATCTGGTTTAACCATAATAAATGTTTTTTCCATTTCAATACACCCCTAGTTAAATTAAGTTTGTAAAAAATCGTTCCGTTCAAAGCTTAGTCTCTTACATTTTTTGATTAATCTGCGCGGTCTAATAAATAGTTAGTAATTTGTCGCAGCGGTTTTGTCGCTTTAGGATCATTAAACTCATCTAAAACTGCGACTGCTTTTTGTAAATATTTCTCACTGATATTCTGTGCTTTTTCTAAGGCACCACTCGTTCGTATGGCTTCTAATACATCAACCATTTCAGAACTTGTCGTTTTTTCATTAATTTTTTCAATTTGGCGTTTCAATACAGGATCTTCCATCGCAATAAAGGCTGGTAAAGTTATGTTTCCTTGCTGTAAATCACCTCCGACAGGTTTGCCTATTTCAGCTTCTGTCATTGTGTAATCAAGAATATCGTCTCTTATTTGGAATGACATGCCGACATAATAACCAAATAAGTAAAGGCGTTTTGCCTTGTCTTCCATTCCACCAGCAATTGCACCTAGTTGACAGCTGGCCGCTATAAGAACTGCCGTTTTACGTTTAATTCGTCGCAGATACACACGCAAAGATTGCGTGCTATCATACTGATAGCGTATCTGTTCAATTTCACCTAAACTCAATTCATATGTTGTTTGTGATAAAACGTCATGTATCAACGGATTATTCAATGTTGCCACACTGGTTAAGCTTTTAGCAAACAAATAATCACCGGCATACATGGCAACATGATTGTCCCACATCGCTTTAACAGAGGTTCTACCTCGACGTATGTCGGAATCATCAACAACATCATCATGTAAAATAGATGCCGAATGAATCAATTCCACAGACAACGCTAACTTCATCGCTGCTTCTTTATCGATATCTCCAAGCCGTGCACAGATTAATACAAAGATAGGGCGGATGCGTTTTCCTCCAGCTCCTAACAATTGATGTGCCGCTGCTTCAATAATCGGTGATTCCTCCGATATGACAATATCTAACAGCGCTTGGTCGATTTTCTTGAGGTCTTTCTTCAAAGAACTATAAAGACTCAATAAATCAAATGTATTTCCTTTTTTCAAAACCATTTAGCTTTTTTTAACTCCCATATGAGTAGCTGCCGCCCCGCCTGAAAACGATTTGTAGGTAACAGCAACAAAACCAGCTTTTACAAGGAGTTGTGCTAATCGTTCCTTATCAGGGAATAGACGAGTGGAATCATTTAACCAAGCATATTCTTTATAGCTCTTGGCAAAAACACGCCCAAATAATGGCATTACATATTTAAAATAACCAAAATATAATTGACGATAAACAGGTAGAGTAGGCTGCGATGTTTCTAAGCATGCAAACAAACCGCCTGGTTTTAACACGCGATTAATCTCTTTTAATACCGTTAAATAATCAGGAACATTACGCAATCCAAAACCAATAGTTACGTAATCAAACGAATTATCTTCAAATGGTAATTCCATAGCATTACCTTCAATTAAAGTAATATTTTCAAACGAAGAAGCATCCACTTTCTTTTGACCTTCAGCTAACATATTTGCAGAAAAATCAAAACCAATCACTTCGCCCTCTTCGCCAACAGCCTCAGCCATCGATAAAGTCCAATCAGCAGTCCCACAACAAACGTCTAAGGCTTTTGCACCTTGTACAATCATCATGTCATCCATTGTTTCTTTTCGCCAGCCTTTATGCAATTGAAAACTGATAACAGCATTCATTTTATCGTAACCTGGTGATACTTTTTCAAACACATTGTGCACTTTTTCTAACTTGGATTGTTGATCTAATTCTTCTTGGCTCATAATATGATTAACTCCCCTTCGTGTTTCGGTTGTATAAGCGCGGTTAAATGATTTTTAAGACGATCACTTAATTCCCCGTTTTTTATCTTATTTAATTGTTTTGTAAGCTCTGTTTCAAGAAACTGTATCCACAGATTCTTAGCTTCTATTTTAACATCTATTACATTATTTTTGTTGCCTTTCAATCGAGCTAAGGTCATAGCAGTTTTAATCACGTTAATATATTCTGTTGATTCGCCAAAATAGCGAGCTAAATGTTGATGAATATAACTCTCTGCTAATATTAAATTTTCAATTTTAAATTTTCCAGCTTGAAGCGCTTGGTAAGAATTAGCTCGTGCTTGATTAATTCCTGCAATGGCTTCTGCAAAAATCTCAATTAATTGTGGTTTCTCCAACATAGCTAGTTCACGATAATATAACCCACTATAAAAATCGCCAGCTAAAACAGTTAATTGTCGCTGCTTTCTCATTTTTTCAGAAGTAAGGTTCCCCTCAGTGACTGATTCATGAATATCCAATGCTTGCTTAATTAATAATAGGGCACACATAATATGATTTAATTCTTTATTAGTATGACTGTGTTTATTTATCAATTCATAACTGATTAACACTTCAGTATCAATGCTTGCAAGTTGTGCCAGATTTTCTTTCAAATAAGGATAATTCGCACGTTTACGAACGTAAGATAACGCATTATCCAATCCATCTATTTTTTGCTGAAACATCGTGTACCCCTTTCTCATAACTTACTTTATCATTGTCAAAATTTCGATACGTGCATCCGCATCATTCGCGTATAAACCACGGGCTGCTGTTGTAATTGTTACTGCTCCTGGTTTTTTTACACCGCGCATCGCCATGCACATATGTTCTGCCTCAACATAAACAAAAACGCCCACAGCTTTCAATTCTGTTTCGATTAAATCAGCAATTGTTTTGGTAATACGTTCTTGTACCTGAGGACGCTTGCTAATATCTTCAACAATACGAGCCAACTTACTCAAACCAACGACATTTCCATCCGCAGGTAGATAAGCAATGCTTACTTTACCATAAAATGGTACCAAGTGATGTTCACATACAGAATGAAACCCAATGTCTTTCACAAGGACCATTTCACTGTATTCTTCTTCAAATACTGTTTCTAAATGTTTTTTAGGATCTTTTTCTAATCCACTAAAAATTTCTTCATACATCCGTGCAACACGCATCGGTGTATCTAATAAGCCTGAACGGTTGGGGTCTTCACCCACAGCCTCTAATATATCTTTCACAGCTAATGCTATTTTCTCTTTATTTACAGTCATAGACGGCTTCTCCACCTTATAAAATACTTCTAATATATCATATCATACACCCTTTTATAAATAAATACAGTCTTTCAGTCTAATGTAATAACCTTGTAAACTTAACGATGAAAAGGCTTTTATAAAATGAAGATTTAAACCCTATAAAAACACCTACTATGCTGTTATTCAACGTAATCAAATTTCTGTTTATTGACACCGATTCCTCAATTTAAACAAAAAAAGAGCACCGCCGAAGCAGTCCTCTTTTTTCACTCTGTAAAATATGTAATTATTTTACAGCATCTTTAAGTGCTTTACCTGGTTTGAATGCAGGTACTTTACTTGCTGGAATTTGGATTTCTTTACCAGTTTGTGGGTTACGGCCTTTACGAGCTGCACGATCACGAACTTCAAAGTTACCAAAGCCAATTAATTGAACTTTGTCGCCTTTAGCTAAAGTTTCTTGAATAGAAGCGAAAACCGCTTCTACCGCTTTAGTTGCGTCTTTTTTAGATAATTCTGTTGCTTCTGCAACGCTATTTACTAAATCTGTCTTATTTGCCATTATGTTTTCACCTCCTTGAAAAGGATATTAGAAAAACTTATTTGTTAAAAATTATGAATTTTTATAAATTCTTAATTTCATTAAAAGATTATCACATAAACCTTGTCACTGCAAGTGATTGCACGTTTTTTAAGCGTTTTCAAGTCTTTTAGACTATATTATAACTATATTTAGCTCAATATTCGCTTTTTTTCTGACGTCCCATCAACTCATCAACAGCTACCTGAGGATCTTTACCTTCGTATAAAATCCCATAAATCGCTGTCGTAATTGGCATTGATACCTCGAGTTCTTTCGACCACAAATAAACTGCTTTTGTAGTACGAACACCCTCAACAATCATACCGACAGATTCAAGAACCTCTTCAAGCGTTTCACCTTTTCCAAGTCGATAACCTGTACGCCAATTTCGTGAATGTTGACTTGTACAAGTAACAATTAAGTCACCAATACCTGTCAGACCAGAAAATGTGCCTTCATCAGCTCCAACCGCATCACCGAGACGAATTATTTCTCTCATTCCGCGTGTAATCAAAGCTGCTTTTGCATTATCACCATTACCTAAACCATCAGATATACCCGCACCGAGAGCAATGATGTTTTTTAAAGCCCCACCAATTTCAGTACCGATAATATCATCATGTGTATACACACGCAGGTTTAAATTAGAAAACGCATTCTGAACTGTTTGAGCTGCTACAATATCTGTAGAAGCCGCTGTTAACGTTGTAGGCATACGTCTGCATACTTCTTCTGCATGACTAGGCCCAGATAACGCTACAATCGCTGAAACAAGTGTTGAATCCATTGCCTCAGCAATAATTTCAGAAATACGTTTGTTTGTTTCGGGCTCAATCCCCTTACTTACATGTACGACAATAACTGGCTGCGTTAAGTATTGATTTATTTGCCCAATAACCTCACGAATTGCTTTCGTTGGAACGGCTAAAATAACAATGTTTGCTCCAGACAAAACTTCTTGAATAGATGAAGTCGCTCTCAACCGTTCAGGCAACACTATATCTGGCAAGTACTTATGATTACGATGTTGCTCGTTAATTTCAAGTGCTGCTTCTTCACGGTGTGACCACATCATGACTTCTTCATTGTTATCAGCAAGAACAAGCCCTAAAGCTGTTCCCCAACTTCCTGTACCTAAAAGCGCAATTTTACCCATAATTATCACCTTTCATCACATGAATTTATTTACGTTGACGTGAAATCAAACGAATTGGTGTTCCCTCAAACGTAAAGACGTCTCGAATACGATTTTCAAGGAAACGTTGATAAGAGAAATGCATTAATTCAGGATTGTTAACAAATACTACAAATGTTGGTGGTTGAATCGCTACCTGTGTTGCATAGTAGATACGTAAACGTTGCCCTTTATCTTGTGGTGCAGGGTTAACTGCAACTGCATCTGTGATGACCTCATTTAACACGCTTGATTGTACACGCATTGAGTGGTTATTGTATACTTCGTTAATAATCGGAAACAGCTTAACTAATCGTTGACGTGTTTTAGCTGATACAAATAAAATCGGAGCATAGTCTAAAAATACAAATTGTTCACGAATATCAGTTGTAAATTTGTCGAGTGTTTTATCATTTTTCTCTAGTGTATCCCATTTATTAACAACAATAATGACACCACGGCCTGCCTCATGAGCATAACCAGCGATTTTCTTATCCTGTTCACGGATACCTTCTTCAGCATTGATAACGACAAGAACAACATCAGAACGTTCAATTGCACGCAATGCACGCAAAATACTATATTTTTCTGTGTTCTCGTATACTTTACCTTTTTTACGCATCCCTGCTGTATCAATCATAACATACTCTTGATCATCAAACGTATGCGGTGTATCAATAGCATCACGTGTTGTACCTGCGATATCAGAAACAATAACACGTTCTTCACCTAACATGGCATTAATCATTGATGATTTACCAACATTAGGACGTCCAATTAAACTAAATTTAATCGTACCTTCCTCATATTCAATTTCCTCTTTTTCAGGGAAGCTTGCAATTGCTTTATCTAATAAATCCCCGATACCTAAACCATGTGAACCTGAAATTGGATACGGTTCACCAAAGCCAAGCGAATAGAAATCATAAATTTCTGAACGCATTTCTGGGTTATCGACTTTATTTACAGCTAAAACAACTGGTTTTTTTGAACGGTATAAAATTTTAGCGACAGTCTCATCTGCATCAGTTACGCCTTCACGTCCATTAACGATAAAGATAATAACGTCTGCTTCTTCGATTGCGATTTCTGCTTGTTGACGAATTTGTTCCAAGAACGGTTCGTCACCAATATCAATACCACCTGTATCAATGACATTAAATTGTTGTGTTAACCATTCACTCGATGAATAAATACGGTCACGTGTTACACCTGCTACGTCTTCAACGATTGAAATACGTTCACCTACGATACGATTAAAAATTGTTGACTTTCCTACATTTGGACGTCCAACAATTGCTATTACTGGTTTTGCCATACGCTCACCTTCTTTTCCTCAATTAATAAAACGCCTCACCTGTACATCACACATCTCTAGCTTAAGCAAACGTGTGATTGAAGACAAGAGAGACGCTTTCCTATCATACGATTAATCTTTTAAATCCATTTCTTTCAACTTATCTGCACCAAGCAAATCGCCTAATGAAAAACCAGTTTCTTCTTCTGGCATTTTATATGATTCAACAACTTCTTTAGTTGCTGTTGATTTTGCTTTTTCTTCAGTTACAGGCGCATCGCTTAAAGCTTTGATTGATAAACCAATACGACGTTCTGCAGTATCAACGCTAAGAACTTTAACAGTCACAGCTTGACCTTCAGATAAAACTTCTTGTGGCGTACCAATACGCTCATGTGCGATTTCAGAAATATGAACCAAGCCATCTACACCTGGTAAAATGTTAATGAAAGCACCGAATGTTGTTAAACGCGCAACTGTTCCTTCAAGAACATCATCAGGAGCTACTTGCTCAGAAATGTTATCCCATGGTTGCGGTAAAGTTGCTTTGATTGAAAGTGCTAAGCGGTTTTTCTCTGTATCAACGCTAAGAACTTTAACCTTCACTTCATCACCAACTGCTACGACTTCGCTCGGGTTGCTTACACGTTTGTTTGCTAATTGTGAAATATGAACAAGTCCATCAACACCGTTAACAGTTACAAACGCTCCAAAATTAGTTAAACGTGCAACTGTTCCTTCAACAACATCGCCTTCGTTAATTGTTGCAAATAATTCTGCTTGTTTAACAGCTTTCTCAGCTTCAACAATCGCACGATGTGATAAAACAACACGGCCTTTTTCTTGAACAAACTCAACGATTTTAACCGCTAATGTTTCGCCTTTATATGCTGAAAAATCTTCAACAAAATGATCTGTTACTAATGAACCTGGAATAAACGCACGAATACCAACGTTAGCAACCAGTCCACCTTTTACAACCTCTGTAATTGTTGCATCAAAGATTGTACCATTTTCAAATTTTTCTTTTAAGTCTGTCCAAACTTCGCCTTCTGCAGCTTTAGTTTTAGATAAAACAATCAAATCATCCTCAACACGAGTAACAACAAGCGTTAACTCATCGCCAACTTTTACTAATGTATGAGCGTCTTCTACAGGCTCAACTGATAATTCAGATGCTGGTAATAAACCATCTTGTTTTGCGTTTGGGATGCTTACATATACTTTTTTATCTTCTACACTTGATACAGTCGCTACAACTGTGTCACCTTTTTTTAATTCTGCAATTTCAAATGAAAACATTTCTTCAGTCATTTCATTCATCCTCTCTCTACCATCTATCTGTTTAATATACAGTTATCCTTATTTTAACACATAACTTACTAAAAAATAAAATCGTTTTTTTAGTCGTTGATTTTCGCTTGAGCCAATGTGAAAATACGTGTTGAAACATCTTCAATTGACAATGAAGTTGTATCTAACTCAATTGCATCCTCTGCTTTTTTCAAGGGTGCATGTTCACGCGTATAATCCAAGTGATCACGCGCTTCAATTTCTTGTTTTAAAACGTCCAATGGTACATGTTTATAACCTTTGTCTTTATTTTCATTAAAACGACGAATTGCTCGTTCGTCAACTGACGCAAGCAAGAAGATTTTCAACTCTGCGTTCGGTAAAACATTCGTACCGATATCACGCCCATCCATTACCACTCCACCATTTTCAGCAAATGCTAATTGACGTGCTTTCATTTCTTCACGAACAGCTAATACCATCGCAACCTCTGAAACATTGCTAGTAACAGATTCTGAGCGAATAGCATCGCTAACGTCTTCACCATTTAGAAAAACACGTTGCCCGTCATTTTTTTCATCAGGTGAAAATGTAATATTAATTTTCGGCATCAACATTTTCAATTGTGTTTCATTTGATAATTCAATACCTGCTTTCAAAGCAGCATATGTTAATGTACGGTACATCGCTCCCGTATCCAAATAGATATATCCTAAACGATTTGCAACTATCTTAGCAACAGTGCTTTTACCGGCTGCAGCCGGTCCATCAATTGCAATACAAATTCCAGACATTTTCTCACTCTCTTTCCTAGTAAAACTGTTATTTATCCACTCACTATGATACCTATCTTTTACATGATATGCAATAAAATTCCGCCATAAAAAAACAGGTAACAAAAGTAGTTAACCTTTTGCACCTGTTTACTTTTAATTATTTGGTGGAATTGTTAATACTGTTCCGACTGGAATTGAATTTCCTGAAATCCCATTAGCAGAACGAATCAATTGTTGATTATCAGCATTACCAGAACCGTAATGAGTCAACGCAATGTTGTATAATGTGTCGCCCGCTTTGACAGTATATGATTTAGTTTCCTGTTTTTCGCTCTCACTTGAAGCTTTTTCTTCTGACTCAGCCTTTTCTTGGGCAAGTCTTTCTTTTTCAGCCTCTGTTTTAGCTAATTCCTCTGCTTTCGCTTGCGATTCAGATTCAGCTTTAGCTTTCGCATCTGCTTCTTCCTTCACAATTCGTTCAGATTCAGCTTTTTCTTCATCAGCTTTCGCTTGTTTTTCTTTTTCAGCTTTTGCTTTTTTTGCTTCTTCTTTTGCCTTTTCAGAAGAACTTACAGTTTCTTTAGATGCAGCTGACGTGTTTTTTTCGATAACAACACTGCTATCTTCTGAACTTGTATCTGTTACAACATCATTATTATTTTTAGCATTCTCATGAACGTAGGCATATGTAATCAGGCATGCTAATGGAATAATAATAATTGCAATAAGTAACGTACTTAAAAATGGGTATCTAAATATCACATTTTTCTTTCTGTGATGACGTCGACTCGCTCGACTTATCTCACTATCCGTATCTTCTTCTTCTCGTTTAAAATCATCGTTGTTAAATTCAGACATTTCCTTAGCACCTCCAAAACAATATCGCTTTTATAAAATTTATCTATATATATCAGTATAGCGATAAAACCTTTTGACAACAAGAAATATCACTATAAATATTACATTTTCTTTACAAACATTTCCCACAACGTCTTTTTCCAGTCATTTTTAACCACTTTAGTGAAATCATTCGCTACTTTATGATAGATACTTTCGTCTAAGTCACAATTATCACAGCATTGAAATTCTTGATGAATATCCGCTTCGCCAAAAAAACGTAAAAGTCGATCTCGACGACACTGTGTTGTTTGCAACCATTTAAAATAAGCATCAATTTGCTCTTTTTTTAGTGTTTGTCGTGCCTGCACAACTTCCCATATCGCATTCGGATTAAAACCCATTTCTTTGTATGTTTTTAGAAAACGCCACTGTGTATCTGTTACCCAGTTATTTTCCAATGCCTCGCGCGTATAAGATTGTGGATTAAGAATTGTATTATAGTCCGGTAAATCACGAACAGATAATGACTGCGCTAGGTAATAATCACTTTCTTGATGGCAGAGCGAAATACTTAATGATGGCTTTCCATCTCGACCGGCACGGCCCGCTTCTTGCACAAAACTTTCGATATTTTGCGCGGGATGATAATGGATAACAAATCGAATATCAGGTACATCAATCCCCATACCAAAGGCGCTAGTTGCACAAATAATATCAAGTTGGTGATGCGTAAATTGCTGTTGAATTGCAATACGATCTGCAGGGTCCATTCGACCGTGATAGTATGCCACATCTAGATTAAGGCGTTCGCTCAAAAGCAAACTCATATCTTGGCATTTTTGACGGCTGCTAAAATAAATAATACCCGGGCCTTCTAATTCTTTTACTAACTTTAACAACTCCGTATCCTTATCTTTTCTTTGTTCACATGTAATAACTTTATAAGCAATATTCTCACGATTAACGCTATATATAAATTGTTTCATATTTTTCAAATTCAACACTTTTTGTGTTTCTGCACGCACCGTTTCTGTCGCTGTTGCGGTTAGAACCATCGTTACAGGGTAATTAAGCGTTTCTCTAACAGCACCTAATTGCAAATAATCAGGGCGGAAATCAGGGCCCCACTGTGCGATACAATGTCCTTCATCAATGACAAACAAACCAATTTTTTGTCGTTGAAAAGCTGCCAAAACGTGCTCCTGTTGTATCATTTCAGGCGAAATAAATACGAATTTATAACGTTCTAATTGATTGAGGATTGTTGTTTTTTCGTTAGCATTCAAAAATGAGTTTAATGCAACAACTCTCTTTTCACCGTATACTTTCATCCGCTCTACTTGATCTTGCATCAATGATAACAGTGGTGAAATAATCACAACTAAACCTTCTCTTAAGTAGCCTGCTAATTGAAAACAAACGGTTTTACCTGAGCCTGTCGGTAACATTACAAACGTATCTTCCCCTGCAACAGCAGCCTCAACTACTTCTTTTTGCCCAAGACGGAACTCATCAAATCCTAGATAGGTTTTCAAATCATTTTCAAGCATACTTTCACCTCCCTGATACAAGACATAGTTTTAACGTATCGTAACTTAATTCAGGCATATTCATTCGTGCTTCTTTCAGCGATGTTGCCATTTTTTTATTCGCTTCGTAATATTCACGATTGGCTTTATTTACAAATGCATCTAACGGCATAATTTCTAACCCAATCAATTGGACGTAATGATCCACGATCGTTGATTTTTTCAAACGCCTTTGTTGTTGAATATCTGCTACAGATGTCCCATCCAGTAATAATTGATAGGTGATTTGAGCAGATTCAGTTAATTGTGCTACAGGGCGATCAAGTAACAATTGGGATAAAAGGGGCCAACTTTTGGGATAACGTTCTAATAGGAACATCATTTGCGAGAGTGCTTCAAGCCACTGCATATCATACGTGTTTTTTTCCAAATGATGTTTATTAGCGCTTTGTTCCGCTGTTAAACCAATCGTTTGCCCTCCTGTTAAACGATCCACTACAATTTCAGGTGATACCGTTAAAGAATCAAGTAAACTCGTCAATTCATCATGATAATTTTTCGCCAAAACCTGTTCGTCATCTTTCTCCAAACCTAACCACCAACGTTTACATAAGGCTTGTATTGTTGTATCACGTACAATTGGAAAGTAATGAGCGATTTCATGATAACGATTGGCTGTCATTTGAGTGGCTAACTGTAAACTTAAAGCAAAAACAGGTAACCTTCTATGCCACCGCCAACCATTCACATTTTGGTAGTTTGCTTGTAAAGTGAAATTAGATACCGTTGATAAGCCTAGCGATGACAACGCTAAACGATCTTCTGATTTTAAGATGATGTAACCATCTGTTATTAAATTATCACATGTCATTTTCAGATCAAAAAAGGCTTTATTTTCAAACACACCGAAAAACGGCTGTATACGATAGAGGAATAAATCGACCATGTTTTGGCTAGTTTTAACACCTTGTAAAATATCAGTCACTTGCTTTAATTTTTTCGATCCATTCAACTGTCGAATAAGATCAAGTATTACTCGTTGATAATCATTCACCGCCAAAGTCTCCTCTCTATTCACTATCTATTATAGCGAAGATGAAAGCAAATACCACCGTATTTAACAAACAGACAAAAAAACTAAAACACTAAAAATGTGTTTTAGTTTTTTATGCACTGCTAACGAGACGCTTAATCTTTGACTGCGATAAAAATAGTTATTTCACCGTTAACGTCATAATACTCATAATCCGTTGTATAAAGACGATTTAAATCAGTCGCCCAAATTTCGCACCACTTTTCATACACGCCCTGTTCCTTCTTTGTATCTACAGCAAACGTTAAATAGTTGTTTTTGCCTAATGTTATGTCAGACAAAAGTATATCAGGTATCGTTGTGCCAATTAATAAATCATAATCACCTTTCTCATCCGATTCGTAATTATGATAGACGGCATAAAGCGGTGCTTTATCACCTCGTTTTGCTACACGTTGCCATAATTCAGCAATTCCGGCAAACGTTTGGTTATTTGTTCTAATTTTTTCGCCATAAACAATTTGTTTTTTCATTTAAATCATCCTCCCTTATACAAGGAGCTTAACAGGATAAAGCTGACAACTGTTTGTCAACTTTCATTCATTTTTTTCACTTCATCTTGATAACTATTCTTAAGCGCTATAGGCGCTATGACTTTTACATTGCTACCAAACATCAGTAAAAACGGCAAAATATTTTTTCGAGAGTCATATTTGAAACGCACATTAATACAAGTGTCACAAAGTGACATCTCTTTTTCTAGAAAGTAATCGTAAAGTTTTCCTAACTGATTTTTTTCAAATTGTAATTCGATTGTGGTTAAATTTGGTGTTTCAACCATCAAATCATCTTTAGATAGATAATCATTTTTTAACGGCAAATGCTCAAATGACCTGATACGCGTCAATTTGAACAGTCGCTGGGATTTTCTCAACTCACAGTAAGCTGATAAATACCAACTCCCATCCTTTAATAACAGTTCTAGCGGTTGCACAATCCGTTTTGTCGCTGTACCATCTCCAGCGATATAATTAATCTGGATTTTTTCACCAACACTCATTGCCGTTTGAATAGCACTTAACTTATTTTGAACGTCACGTTCGATACTCCCACGATGTAATGTTGCTTCAGTAAAATTGACCTGAAAGGCTGATGTTTGTTCTCCCTCTTGTAAAAGATTAATCTTATACACTAATTCTGTCGCCTTATCTGTCTCAATTAACGTATGCTGTGTATTTAAACTTTGAATCAATATGTTTTTTTCAGCCTCACTAAAAGTAAAACGATTCAAGCGATAATTTTCCATTAGTTGAATACCACCATTCACACCCAACACTGTAAATAATGGCACTCCACTAGACGATAGCGTATCAATATCACGATAAATTGTGCGTTTACTTACCTGAAAAACCTCAGATAATTGAGCGGCCGTTACTTTTTGATGATTTAATAAATACAATAAAATATTGAATAGGCGTTCAATCCTCATTTAATTAGCTCCTTAAAAAAACCTCTGAAAAACAATTGTTTTCAGAGGTTACTTCATTTTATTCAAAACGATCGGGATCTCCTTGAAAAGAGCTCTCCGCCGTTCGTACAGAAGCACTAGGGCAACTCATTTCTGCCTCAATGACATCTTCTTCTATATCAACAGCAACAGCCTGTGTTCCTGTATTATCATCGTGCACAACATAGGCAATGCCTTCATCATCATAATCATACGTTGTTGGTGCGCAAACTGCACACATACCACAAGCAATACACGTTGATTTATCAATGATTGTATATAATGCCATTTTTTACACTTCCTTTAGCGCTGAAGTTGTTGTCTCTCAATCCATTTTTTCAACCGACCAAACATCAACATAAAGAGATAACCAACTAACACCCCTTTGATGAGATTGAACGGCATGATGCTCACTACAACCGCCTTAGCAAAAGAGACACCTAAATCAAAGTTAAGTAGTTTTAAATATAACGGTAATAAAATTATATAATTAAACAGCGACATAAACAAGGTCATTGCGAGTGTTCCAGTACCAATACCTACTAACAACCCTCGTTTACTACCTTTAAAGTGACGGTAAATATAGTACATCGGCATTACATATAACATACCTGCAACGAAATTCGCCACTTGTCCAACAGGAAAACCAACTGGGCTACCTGTCGTAATGTAATTAATAATATTTTTGATTAACAATACTAAGGTTCCAGCTAATGGTCCAAAAATAAAAGCACCAATCATCGCAGGAATATCACTGAAATCAATCGTGAGGAAATCAGGAAAAACCGGCAATGGAAACTTAATAAACGTTAACAAATACGATAACGCACTTAACATTGAAACACTAACTAACATTCTTACTTTTGAATTTGACATACAAATTCTCTCCCTTGTTGTTCATCAAGTGAAGAGTTCGCCAAAAATCAACGCATTTAACGAGACTACCTGTTATTGATTGCCACGTATATACCAAAAAATCCCTTAACCTATAAATTTAGGCAAAGGGAAATAAGGACCGCGTATCATTCCTGCGATCACATCTTCTCCCATCCTGACTTTACAGTCGGTTGCGGAATTACACCGCATCAACCTCTCGAAAGAAGCTCGTGGACTTTTACCACCGGTCGGGAATTACACCCTGCCCTGAAGATGAACGTTTTATTTTAATACATTATTAGTATAGCACAGACTTTTCTAAATTCAACACTATCTGCTGCTGTTATCGTTGCGAATTTATACGCTTACGAGAACAGTATGGGACGGAGCACAAGCGAGTACCACTCCTTTGCTAATATCGTTGCGAATTTATTCGCTTTACGAGAACAGTATGGGACGGTGCTGACATTGTTGCGAAGATATGAGCTTACAAAGACAGTATGGGTGCTAACATCGTAGCGGATTTATCCGCTTTACGAGAGTAGTATGGGACGGAGCGCAAGCGAGTACCACTCCTTATGTTAAATGCTTTAAGAGTAACACTCCTTGTATTAACATCGTGAGATTAACAATCCTTATGTTAAATGCTTTAAGAGTACCACTCCTTTGCTAATATCGTAGCGAATTTATTCGCTTTACGAAATTAGTATGGGACGGAGCGAAAGCGAGTACCATTCCTTAAATTAATAACTGTGGGTGCCTATCCTCTTACTAATATTCTAAGATTACTGTTCCACCTACTTCATTACAAAAAAATTTCAGCCCATAAAAAAACGTTAGCCCTGAATGAGCTAACGTTTCGCTATATTTTATTGTTCCCATGGACGAGCTAAACCTAATTGACTCGCCATTTCTTTTTGTTCTATCATTCGTTTTTTACGTTCGATTGCTCGCGCTTCGCCACCTGCACAAATGAATTTCTGCTCTTCAGTTACAGGTTCAACTGTTGGTACTTCAGTCGGCTTGCCATCTTCACCGATTGCAACAAAAGTCATAAATGCAGTTGCTGCCAACTCACGTTCGCTCGTCATCATATTTTCTTTGACTACTTTAATGAAAATTTCCATTGACGTACGCCCTGTATAACACACATACGATTGTAAACAAACCGAATCATTCAAGTGTATTGGAGCATAAAAACTTACATTATCAGTACTTGCCGTTACACAATTGCGTTGCGAATGACGTGATGCGCTGACAGAAGCGATGTCATCTACCATCGACATCAAATTCCCTCCAAACAATGTATCAAATGCGTTAATATCAAATGGAAACACTCGGCTTGTTTTAGCCGTAAATGATTCCGTACACGTTTTATTCATTTTCATTCTTTTATTTCTCTCCCTTATCAATTGTTAATGTGCTTTTTGCTAATAGCGGTAACTCAATTCTAAATGTTGTACCTTCACCATAATTACTCAATACACTGATACGTCCATTATGGGCTTCAATGATACTTTTCACTATCGCTAGCCCAATACCTGTCCCAACTGTTTTATGTCGTTTACGGGCTTTGTCAGCCTTGTAAAAACGATCAAAAACATAAGGCAAGTCTTCTGCAGTAATACCAGGACCGTTATCAATAATATCTAGCACTACAAAATAATCGGTGACATATTGCTTAATTGTTACCTGACCACCATGTTCAAGATCAGATGCGTAACGCAAAGCATTCGATATTAAATTGACGAATACTTGATGCATTCGATCTGCATCAAAGTTATAAACAAAATCTGCTGTTTCAAATTCAGAAATCATCTCCACTTTATGTTCCATTGCAAAGTTTTCATAATTATATAATACTTTTTCTACTAAAGGACGTAGTTCTTGGAAATTTAAGTTAAGGTCAACAAAACCCGATTCCATTCGTGTAACATCCAGCAAATCATTAACAAGTCTCGCGAGTCGATTTGCCTCTTCATTAATGATCGTAGAAAATTCGATAATCTCTTCCTTTGACTCAGCAACACCATCAATGATGGCCTCACTATAACCTGTCATCATTGATAACGGGGTTTTCAACTCATGAGACACATTACTAATAAAATCAATACGCATTTTTATCATACGTTTCAATTCTGTATAGTCTCTTGTGATAACAATAACATTCAATTCGCCACTCTCATCACGTATTAATGTTAAGACGGCAGCGTAAGAGTAGTTATCGATATCTATCTCTACCTCTTGTGTACTTTGAGAAGCTAAGGCTTCTTGGATCGCATCAGCTAATACTGGTGGAATTGCACTCTTATCTAAATTATCAGTAGATGCTTGCCATTTTGATAAGAAAATATCAGCTGGTGGATTTTTTAGCATCATTTTCCCCTCACGTGAAAAACGAATCACACCATCTGCCATCGCACCTAACAAACCACTAAGTTGATCTTTTTCCGCTTCAATCGTTTGGATATTCGCTTTTAAATCGCGTCCCATTCGATTAAAGGAACGACCTAAATCAGCAATTTCATCATTGGATACAATCTGCACCTTAATATCAAAATCCCCAGACGCAATCTGACTTGCGGCATTACGCATTGCTCGAATAGGTGCAGCAATACGGGTGGAGAGAAAGAGTGCAAATACAGTCACAGCAATAATACTCAAAAAGTAAAAGACCGCTACAGTTTGAGACATCGTCACGACTGATTTATAAATGTCTTGGTTGGATTTAAAGACATAAATATCTCCTTTGCTCTTACCATTTGGAGATTCAAACGAGGCGCTACTTACATACAATGAAATTTTTTCGCCACGTTGTTCATCTTGAAGTTCGATTTTTTGAAAGTTTGTTTTATTTGAATTGCCTTTAATTTCTTCGCGTAATTTTTCTAACATCTTTGTACTTAACGCATGTTCATTGGCTGAATGAAATAACTCTTTTTCATCCGGAAAAACAATTAACGCATTCATGTTTTTAGGCAGCATATCCAAAGCCTGAGTTTGAATTGCTTTATTATCGTAATGCTTATCCACCATCTGTACAATTTGTGTGGTTGTTTGCTGGAGTAACTGTTTATTGTCTTTAAGGTTGCTTTGGATGAAAATTTGAATGAGTAGTAATACAATAATTGTAAGACCAATCGTTGAAAGCAAAATGATAGTGACCCACAATTTACCAACAACACTAATAAAAAACTGCTTCATGCCTTGCTCCTTTCTTTTGAAAAGAAAACAAGCCTCGTCCAAATTTCAGAACGAGACGAGCACTTCTTCTACTATAGATTAATCTCTACTTTCAAACTTATAACCAATTCCCCAGACAGTAACAATCATTTTTGATACTTCTTCAGAATGTTTATAAAGTTTTTCACGTAAACGTTTAATATGAGTATCGACCGTTCTTAAATCGCCAAAGTAATCATATTGCCATACTTCTTTCAATAGTTGCTCGCGTTCAAAAACCTTATTAGGGGCTTTTGCTAAGAAAATTAATAAATCATATTCTTTGGGTGTTAAGCTGACCGTATTATTTGCTACAGTCACACGATGCGCGTCATTATCAATATACAATTCATGGTAAACAACAACATCACTATTTTCAGAGCCCATTGTTTGTTGCGGATTTTCATTCACACGGCGTAACAAAGATTTTACACGCAATACTATTTCGCGTGGGCTAAACGGTTTTGCAACATAATCATCTGCGCCAGTATTAAAACCATCAATAACATTTATTTCTTCAGCTTTTGCAGTTAATAAAATGACTGGTGTTTTTTTGACTTGGCGTAATTCTTTAAGCACTTCTAAACCATCTTTTCCAGGCATCATGATATCAAGTAAAATAATATCATAATCATTGTTTAATGCTAAGTCCAAAGCACTTATGCCATTGTCAGCTTGTGTGACGTTATAATTTTCACGTTCTAAGTACATCGCTAATAAGCGTCTAATTCTATCCTCATCGTCAACTACTAAAATATTAATATTATTTTCAACGGTTTCCACAAGAATGCCCCCGATTCAATTTTTTATTTTTTTCCGGTTGTCGCTAAAGCGTACATTTGTTTTACTTCGTGTACAGAAAGTTCACGCCATTCTCCTGGTGCAAGATTTCCCAATACAAGCATACCATATTGTTCACGTTTTAACTTTTGAACAGGGTGCCCAACTGCTTCGAACATTTTACGCACTTGATGGTTACGACCTTCATGAATCGTTAACTCAACGATTGCTTTGTCCTTGCCTTTATCACCTGACATAAAATGAGCACGTGCTTTAGCAGTTTTACGGCCATCGATACGAACGCCATCTTGTAATTGCTTAATTGTTTCACGCGTAGGAATACCTTTAACACGCGCAACATATGTTTTTTCAACTTTGTATTTAGGATGCATTAAAATATTGGCGAAATCACCATCATTTGTCAATACGATCAAACCAGAAGTATCATAATCCAAACGGCCCACAGGATATACTCGTTCAGGAATCATATCAAAATAATCCGTAACAACTTTACGTTTTTTATCATCTGACGAAGCAGACAATACGCCTCGTGGCTTATAAAGAACAAAGTAACGATGTTCTTCTTTTGATAATGGTACACCGTTAACTTCAACTTTATCCGAACCCGTAACTTTGATACCTTGTTCTCTTACTGTTTTACCATTTACTGTTACACGACCATTAGTGATTAATTCTTCTGCCTTACGTCGTGATGCTATACCAGCATTAGCTATTACTTTTTGTAGTCTTTCCATCTTCAACACGTCCTTTTATTGTTGTATCTTGGAAGGTTTTAAAGAATAGATCCATTTCTTCTTGAATCTTATCGTTTTCCCATTCCTCAGAAACATCGGGTAATCCTTTTAAATTGGCAAGGCCAAAATAATCCAGAAATTCTTTCGTCGTACCATATAACATAGCGCGTCCTACTTTTTCAGAACGGCCTTTTTCTTCAATTAGCCCACGTGTGACTAACGTTCTCACAGGTCCATCAGCATTAACGCCTCGAATTTCTTCAATCTCCATACGAGTGACTGGCTGCTTGTATGCAACAATTGCTAACGTTTCTAATGATGCTTGTGTTAACGCAGAAACATGTGGACTATCTACTAATTTTTGTAGATAATCAGCAAATTTAGCTTTTGTTGTTAGTTGATAACTATTAGCAAGTTCTGTTAATTGTATGCCTGATGTTTCATCATCCTCATATTTCTTTTGTAGTTTTTCAAGCACTACTAAGAGCACATCACGTTGAATAGACATCACTTCGGACAATTGTTTTAAAGATAAACCTTCGTCGCCCGCAGCAAATAATAAACTTTCTACAATTGCTTGTTCTTTTGCAAAATTCATTATTGTCTCTCCTTTAAAGATACCATTAAACCAGCAAAGCTGCCTTCTTGTTCCACTGTAATAGTTTGTCGTTTCATCAGCTCAAGCAAAGCGAGAAAAGAAACAACTAGCATTGAACGACTATTTTCTTCAAATAACGTTTCGAACATTACAGCTTCTTTATTTCTACTTATTAATTCTATCATATCATTCATTCGTTCTTCTATAGAAATTTCAGAACGCGCAATTGTTGTTTGGAGTGGCTTCGCTAATTTTTTTCGTCTCATCATTTTATGAAAAGCACCTAACAAATCTGCCATTGATACACGTTCCTCTTCCGTTTCAGGTAGGGCAACCTCTTCAATTAATGGCAACGGCGCTTTTGTAAATAGTTGTTGTCGTTCTTTTTCTTTATCCTTTAAATCAACGGCTACTTCTTTAAATTGTTTATACGCTACTAGTTGTTCAACTAACTCTTCACGTGGGTCTTCACCTTCGTAATCTTCAACTAGCAAATCTTCTTCAACTATTTTTTTAGGTAATAGTGTCCGACTCTTAATTGCGAGCAGTGTAGCAGCCATAACGATATAATCACCTGCAATATCCAATTGTAATTCTTTCATCGTATGGATATATTCCAAATATTGATCCGTAATTTGTGCTACCGGAATATCATAAATATCAATTTCTAACTCTTTAATCAAATGTAACAGCAAATCAAGCGGTCCCTCGAACACTGCCGTCTTAAAGGTCATTTCTGTCACGTTACTCACCTCTTAGTTAAGTGTAAATCATTTTGAATGATATCTTCAAATGTTTCACGTTTTACGACAAGTTGATGTTCACCATGTTCGACAAACACAACAGCTGCTCGCGGTACGCGATTATAGTTACTCGCCATCGAATAACTATAAGCTCCAGTACTGAAAATTGCCAATAAATCATTTGGTTGTGGGTTCGGCAAAGGAATATCCCAAATTAGCATATCACCAGACTCACAATATTTGCCTGCAATCGAAACGGTCGTATCCGCTTGGTCAGCCATTTTATTTGCAAGCACTGCTGAATATTTTGCATCATATAATGCCGGACGGATATTATCACCCATACCACCATCAACTGCAACATAACGTCTCACATCAGGAACATCTTTCGAAGAACCTACTGTATAAAGTGTTGTCCCCGCTTCACCAACAAGTGAACGACCAGGTTCAATCCAAATCTCTGGCATTGCTAATTGATTGGCACTAATTTTAGCTTGTACCTCAGTAATTATATTCGCAACATAGGTTTCTGGCTCAAGTGGTTGATCTTCATCAGTATAATGAATTCCGAATCCACCACCGAGATTAAGCACTTCTGTTTTATAATTATATTTTTCATTCCAAATAACCATTTGATCGATAATACGGTCGGCTGCAGCAATAAAGCCATCCATTTCAAAAATTTGTGATCCAATATGGCAATGAACCCCTTTTAGGGTAATTGTATCAGTTGCAAGAACACGTTGAATCGCTTCCTCAGTTTGGCCATTCGTTAACCCAAAACCAAATTTAGAATCATCTTGGCCTGTCGTAATAAATTCATGTGTGTGGGCACCTACACCAGGTGTTACACGAAGTAAGGCAACAACTTTTATACCAAGTTCTTTAGCCAAACGGTTAAGCAATTCAATTTCATGAAAATTATCAATCACATAACAACCGACGTTTTGGTCAATTGCATAGCGTAATTCAGCTTCAGTTTTGTTGTTACCATGAAAATGAATACGTTCTGCTGGGAAGCCAGCCTTAACCGCTGTGTATAATTCACCAGCAGAAACAACGTCTAGGGAAAGCCCTTCTTCATTAATCAGTTCATACATGGCAATTGATGAAAAAGCTTTGCTTGCATAAGCAACTTGCGCAGAGACTTTCGCTTTTTCAAATGTTTCTTTAAAACCACGTGCATGTTGACGAATCGCTGCTACGTCATAGATGTAAAGTGGTGTACCGTATTCTTTTGCTAACGTAACTGTGTCCACACCACCAATTTCTAAATGGTTTTGTGTGTTAATTGTACTCGTCCCATGTAATTCCAATCTGAGCCCTCCTTTAGTTCACCTAGATTGATGCAATAATATCTTCCATATATGCTAAGAATTCAGCTTGTACGCGATTACTTACTTCAATAACTTCTGCATGATTTAACGGTTGATCAAGGATACCAGCAGCAAGATTTGTAATACATGAAATTCCTAATACTGGAATTGACATATGTGCCGCCACAATAACTTCAGGGACTGTCGACATTCCGACAGCATCAGCTCCCATACCGCGCATCATGTGAATTTCTGAACCTGTTTCATAAGCTGGACCTGTTAAACCAAGATAAACACCTTCACGTACACTATCAATTGAAAGTTTGGTTGCTGATTGACGTGCAATTTCTAACATTGTTTTGTCGAATACAGTTGTCATATCAGGGAATCTTGGTCCAAAACGTTCATCGTTTTTACCGATTAAAGGACTTGTTCCAGTAAAGTTGATTTGGTTTGTTAATAACATTAATGTACCGGGTGTAAATGTTTCATTGATGCCACCTGCTGCATTTGTGATAATCATTTTTTCAACACCGAGTAATTTCATCACACGAACTGGGAAAGTTACTTGTTGCATCGTGTAACCTTCATAAAAATGGAAACGTCCTTGCATTGCAATAACGACTTTACCTTGTAATTCACCAATCACAAGTTGTCCAGCATGACCCTCGACTGTTGATACCGGGAAGTGTGGGATATCTTTATAAGGAATAACCACTGGATTAGCAATTTTGTCCGCTAAGACACCTAAACCTGATCCTAAAATTAAACCTACTGTTGGTAAAGAGCCAATTTTATCTTCGATATATTTTTTTGATTCTAATGCTTGTTCATACATAATTCATTCCCCTTTTCATTAGTTATTGTCAAGCACGCGGATGAAACTGTTGGTAAACATCAGCAAGTCTTGATTTTGTGACATGTGTATATATTTGTGTTGTTGCTATATCTGAATGACCCAACAATTCTTGAACAGAGCGTAAATCCGCACCATTTTCCAACAAATGTGTTGCAAATGAATGCCTTAATGTATGCGGTGTGATTTCTTTTTTTATACCTGCTTGAAGTGTCATTTTTTTCAGATTCTTCCAAAAACCTTGTCGCGTCATAGGACGACCATGAAAATTCAAAAACAATGTATCATTTTTATATTTTTCCCGATAAAGTTGGGAACGTGACAACTCTAAATACTCGTTAATAACGGTTGTCGCAGTTTGACCAAGTGGGATAATCCGTTCCTTATGCCCTTTTCCAATTGTTTGGATAAATCCCATATTGAGATGCAGATCTGATAATTTCAAAGTAATCAATTCAGATACCCGTAATCCAGTAGCATAAAGTAATTCTAACATTGCTGCATCACGTAAGCCGAGTGCTGTTGTTTTATCAGGTGTAGCTAGTAAAGCATCCACTTCATCAACATGTAAAATAGCGGGCAATGTTTGGGCTTGCTTAGGAGTAGCAATTTGTGTCGTTGGATCCGTAGTTGATTTTTGATCAATTAGTAAAAAGTGATGAAAAGAACGAATCGATGCCATATAACGTGCAATCGATCTAGCAGACTTTCCTTCTTCTTTCATTAATCCCATAAATCCAACCACATCTTCACGTGTTATATCTGATAGATCATTGATATGACGTTGCTCTATCAAAAAAGTTAAGTAAGCAGTTAAATCTCTTTGATAGGCTAGAAGGGTATTATCGGACAAACCTTTTTCAATACGAATATAATGAACAAAGTCTTCAATACTGTTTTTCACCAACAACCACTCTCCCTTGATTGAAACGTAATTAATCTAGTTTATTATAGCATAAAAAACGCGATTCCCCTACATGTTACTTGACGCTATGACTATAGTTAAACGCTCTTTTTCCGACTTTAATTATATTTGATTGCTTTTTTTGCATAAAAAAAACTCAAGGGCTCACCTTAAGTTTTTCAAAGTTTTTTATTTTATTTTTTGGCATTTTTCACAAATACCATGAAAAATCAAACGATGATCCTTTACAAGGAAATTATATTTTGAGGCAACTTTTTCTTCAACATCGCTCAAAAGGTCTTCTTGTATCTCATTTACTTCGCCACACTCCAAGCAAATTAAATGATGATGGAAGTGTTTTACACCCTCTTTACGGATTTCATAACGTGCAACACCATCGCCAAAATTAATTTTATCAAGAATATTCAGTTCCGATAATAAGTCAAGCGTGCGATAGACTGTCGCTAGTCCAGTATCTGGTGCTTTGTCTTTTACCAACAAATAAACTTCTTCTGCGCTAAGGTGCGCTTTTTCATTTTCAATCAAAACTTGTAACGTCGCTTCACGTTGCGGCGTTAGTTTATATTTTTCTCTATGCAGTTGTTTTTTGATACCTTCCATTCTCGTTCCCATTGTATCGCCTCTTACTCTTATTTAATAATAGCACTTTGGATATTCTCAATTAGATTAACATAATCTAAAAATAACACACCTTCCCAAAAATGTCTATTATCTTTATCTAAAGGGTATTCAAAGAGTATTCTGATATTTAAAACACCTTGATTATCAATTAAGTAATACTTACTTAATAATTATTATAATTTAGTTCGAAGTGTTGAATGGCAAATACGGTCTTTGCATCGACAATTTTTTGCGAGCCAATTAATTGTTTCGCTTCATCTAATGAAAGTAAATGCACATTAAGAAATTCATCATCATCTAGCTTCAATGCATTCGAAGCAATTGTAAGCTTCGTTGCTTCATAGATATGAATAACTTCATCAGCAAAACCGGGAGCCGTATATAATGCTGTTAAACGTTGCCACTTTTCGGCACGATAATCTGTTTCTTCTTCTAATTCTCGTTTGGCGGTTACGAGCGGATTTGTTTCGCCATCATCTATTTTGCCAGCCGGAATTTCAAACAATATAGCCCCTATTGGTTTACGGTATTGTTCGACAAACACCATTTTCTTGTCTGTGGTAATCGCCAAAATTGCCACTGCACCAGGATGACGAATGATTTCACGCGTAGCTGTTTCGCCATTTGGAAGTCTCACCGTATCAATTTCTAATGCGATGACATTACCTTTAAATATTTCTGTTGTGCTTTGCGTTTCTTCAGTTAAATTTTTCAATGTATGTCTCCCTCCATTCATTGGAATTATATCATACGTATAGCGGGGGTAAAACTACAACCAACGACTGATACAAGTGCTACTGTAATATGCTAAACTTGTTTTAAGAAGATAAAAGCTATGAGCAACTATTAAGGAGTGAACAGAATGAAAACAATCATCAATGTTATACGCTTTTCCCTACGAACTTGGTACATTTTAACATTTTTCATTATTATGTTAATTGTAAACAGAGGTGAACATATCCTCGCTTCGATTATAATAACGCTACTGATTGGCGGGCTTGCTTACTTTTTCACTAACAAAACAAAAGCAACTCAAACAAACCAAGCACACGGTCTTACAAGGAAAGAAATGCGTTATATCTCAAGCAACCTCACTGAGGCACGTAAAAAAATTATTAAATTACAAAAAGTTGCTTATCGAAACAAAACGATTCCTTGTTTAAAAGGAAAAGATAGTTCAATTAAGATTACTAAACAAATTTATGGTATTGTTAATCAAGACCCTAAACGTTTTTTTACCACAGAGGCATTTTTCTTTTCACATTTAGATTCAATGGTCGAATTGGTAAGCCGTTATGACTTCCTAGTTTCTCAACCATTTAAAGATGAAAAAATGACAAATACTCTTGTAGAAACTGAAAAAATGATTTTAGAAATGGATACCGTGATTCGTGATGATTTATTTGCCCTTCTTAATAAAGATGTGGAAACACTTGACTATGAAGTCGAAGTCGCACGTCACGCTGTAAAGAATAAACAGAACTCAAAATAGAAAGGCGTAGATATTATGACAGAAGAAAAGCAAAGTTCATCAAAAAGTATATCATCTGAATTGGAGAGCCTGATGGCTAATCCTTTTTCAGATACTCCCACTCATCCAGGGATTGCGGTTGAAAATAATAGTGAAGCAAAACCCGCTTCACTTTATGATCAACTTCCACTTGAAAGCAAAAAAATGGCGGATGATTTAGTAGGACAAATCAATGCCCGAAATAGCCAATCTGTTCTTTTATATGGTGCGCCTGCACAGGAGAAACTGCATGACTTTTCACAGTCGATGTTACAACATGTTCAAAGTAAAGATGTAGGGCCTATTGGTGATATTATTACTGATTTAATGCATAAAATTGAAGAAGCAAGCCCAGAAGAGCTTGGCACAAATAGCAATGCCTTTTCTCGCTTCTTCTCAAAAATGAAACGTTCTATTAATGAAATAACTTCAAAATATCAACAAATGGGCACTCAAATTGATCGTATCGCGATTAAGCTGGATCAATCTAAAAAAGTTTTAGTTGAGGATAACCTTTTCTTAGATGAACTTTATGATAAAAATAAAGACTATTTCCAAGCTCTCAATATATACATTGCAGCTGGAGAACAAAAAATAGAAGATATTTTAACTAAAGAACTTCCTACTCTTCAAGCTGAAGCAGAAAAAAGTAATGATCAAATGCTTGTGCAAGATGTGAATGATTTACGTCAATTTGCAACTCGTTTAGAGAAGCGAGTACATGATTTAAAATTGAGTCGTCAAATTACAATTCAGTCTGCACCTCAAATTCGTTTAATACAAAATACTAACCAGGTGTTAGCTGAAAAAATACAATCATCCATCATGACTGCAATTCCATTATGGAAAAATCAAGTAGCGATCGCTTTAACTTTAATGCGCCAGCAACAAGCAGTTAAAGCACAGCAACAAGTTTCCAAAACAACCAATGATTTATTGAAACACAACGCCGAATTATTGAAAACAAACACAATTGAAACTGCCATCGAAAATGAACGTGGCCTTGTTGATATTGAAACGTTAAAAGAAACACAAGGTAAATTGATTGAAACAATCAAAGAAACGCTTGCCATTCAGGAGGATGGACGCCAAAAACGTCAATCCGCTGAAAAAGAATTGTTACAAATGGAAACTGAGTTAAAACAACATCTTTTAGAAATGAAATAAAAACGAAAGCACCTTTAAGCCCGTTCAGAACTGAAGAGATTGGAAAAGAATGATTAGCGATTATTTTTATCGCTATGAGTGTCTTTGAAATCTCACAAGTTTTGGCTTGAAGTGCTAGAGAGAAATAAAAACGAAAGCACCTTTAAGCCCGTTCAGAACTGAAGAGATTGGAAAAGAATGATTAGCGATTATTTTTATCGCTATGAATGTCTTTGAAATCTCACAAGTTTTGGCTTGAAGTGCTAGAGAGAAATAAAAACGAAAACAGCTTGTTAAATGGCTACTAGCTTGGAGAAAAATGAAGAAGGCTATCTATGACTGCTTATTTTTTTGAAAGTGAATAAGCCATTGGCTGCTGTAGTTAGAAAAAACTAAAAGCAAAACCAAACGTTCAGCTACAAATAAATTGCTAATATCGTTGCGAATTCATGAGCTTTACGAGAGTAGTATGGGACGGAGCGTAAGCGAGTACCACT
>NZ_JAFYUW010000048.1:0-28142 GCF_017549435.1 Brochothrix sp. | reverse complement strand
TAACGAAACGGTTAAAAACAAAAACATTCGTTTTAAAACTGTTGAAAAAGAAGATGATTCTCTAGCTGAAGGTAAAACTAAAGTCGCTCAAAAAGGCGAACAAGGTAAAAAAGAAATGACATATGAAACGGTTGTTGCTAATAACACAGTTCAATCAACTAAAAAAATATCTGAAACAACTGTTCAAGAACCAGTTGATAAAATTGTATTAGTAGGTACGAAAGTGAAAGAAACAAAAGAAGTTAAGGAAGTTGTTGCTACAAAAACAGAAAAACCAGTTGCTGAAAAAGAAGAGAAAACAACTCAAGCTGCAACTGAAACTGAAGAAATTGTAGAGACAAAAGCAGAAGCTCCAGAAGCTGCAACAAGTGGTCGTACGATGCAAGTAGAAGCAACAGCTTATACAGGCGGTGGTATAACAGCTACGGGTATTAATCTTAACGATAACTCAAAAGTTATTGCTGTAGATCCCTCAGTTATTCCATTAGGCAGTCGTGTGTTAATTGATGGTTATGGTGAATACATTGCTGGTGATACTGGTGGTGCAATCAACGGTAACATTATCGACGTATACGTTGCTTCGCATAGTGAAGCTATTTCGTTTGGTCGTCGTGCATTAACAATTCATATCCTTAACTAAAACATTTTAAGCTGTTTACTCTAACGTTTTAATTAACGAGAGTAGGCAGCTTTTTTCTGTTGTGGTAATATAAGTAAGAGATTAAATGAAGTGAAGGACGGTTTCTATGAAAATCAAAGAAATTATCGTGGTAGAAGGTAAGGATGATACAATAGCGATACATCGAGCTGTTGCTGCAGATACAATCGAGACAAATGGTTCAGCAATATCAAAAAAAACGTTAGAACGTATAAAGAAAGCTCAGGAAATAAGAGGGGTTATTGTTTTAACGGATCCTGATTTTCCGGGGAATAAAATTCGTCAAACAATCGACCGATATGTTCCTGGCTGTAAACATGCTTTTATTGAGCGCGGGGCAGCTCAATCAAAACGAGCAGGTGCTAGTTTAGGTGTAGAACATGCATCAGACGACGTTATCAGGGAAGCTTTAGCGAATGTTTACACGACCGATAACGAGGCATTCACGTCAGAAGTAACGCAAGAAGAATTGATCGCTCTAGGTTATTTGGGTGGTCCAGGTTCTAAAGAGAAACGCGCGATTTTAGGTGATGTTTTGAAAATAGGTTATACAAATGGTAAACAATTAATGAACAGACTGCGAATGTTTCATATTACGCGTGAACAATTTGAAGCCGCATTAGCAGAAATAGAGAAGGGACGACTAAAATGACACGACAATTAGCAATTGCAACACCAACAAGAACAAAAGAAATTCTACAAAAATATGATTTTATGTTTAAAAAAAGCTTAGGTCAAAACTTTATTGTTGATACGAATGTGTTACTTAACATTGTAGACGCTGCTGGCATCGACGAAAACTCGAATGTGATGGAGGTTGGACCAGGTATCGGTGCTCTTACAGAGCAATTAGCACGACATGCACACCGTGTATTGGCTTTTGAAATTGATCAGCGTTTACTGCCGATTTTAGATGATACGTTGTCAGCTTATGATAATGTACATATTCATCATCAAGATGTTTTAAAAGCAGATGTTTCTGCATTGATTGATGAGTATCTTCCAGCTGAAGGCGGAGTAGATGTTGTCGCTAATTTGCCGTACTATGTTACAACCCCCATTATTTTGGGATTATTAAAAGTACCGCGTATTGATTCATTTACTATCATGCTACAAAAAGAAGTGGCGGATCGTATTTCAGCAAAACCTGGAACAAAAGCTTATGGTAGCTTATCAATCGCTATTCAATATTATATGACTGCTGAAGTGGCTCTGATAGTCCCTAAGACGGTTTTTATGCCGCAGCCTAATGTTGAGTCAGCCGTGGTGCATTTACGACGTCACGAACAGCCAGTGGCACAAGTGGACGATGAAGAATTTTTCTTCACTGTAACACGCGCTTCGTTCCAACAACGTCGTAAAACACTGTGGAATAATTTAACATCAAGTTATCCGCAATTGAAGGAGCAAAAAGAAACTTTCGAAGCAGAATTAGCAACATATGATATTGCTCTTATTCAACGTGGTGAGACATTATCTATTCAAGATTTCGCTAATTTATCTAACATTTTGAAAAAATATGTTCAAAATCCTGAGAACTAGAATACTGACAGCAAGCCTTTTAGCGTTCTGTTTTTGATGAAAAAGAATAAAATTGTAACCTTTTCAAAAAAAATAAAAAATATCGGTAAAATCAATTGACTTGACGGTGTAGTACTGATAAAATAGTTGGTTACTTGATAAAAATGTGCATTTGTGCTATCATTAGGTATAGTGAGGTGGATGCGCATGTCAAAAACACTGGCAACTATCAAAAAAAATCTTGATAGTCATTTAGGTGATCGTTTAATGTTAAAAGCAAATGGTGGTCGTAAAAAGATTGTTGAGCGTAGTGGAATTTTATCCGAAACGTATCCGTCAGTTTTTGTGGTTGAGTTAGATCAAGACGAAAACAATTTCGAACGTGTTTCATATAGTTACGCAGACGTTTTAACAGATGCAGTGGAAATTGTATTTGATGAAGTAAAAGCGATCGAAGCGTAAACTAGATTAACAAAAATGAGTTATTTTTCATGTGGCGAACACTGCGTTTGCCTTTTTTTATGCCCTTTTATACTTATCTTTTTTCAATATCTGCCAATAATCTTCTTTAATATACAGAAAACATGCTATAATAAAAAAATTAAGTTTAAGTGCGTATAAAAGAAGTACTAACGAGTGCGGATTTCTTATCATAAATGAAAAAGTGGGAGACGACGGCGATGGATATTACAGTGAAAGCAACAGCTAAACTCAATTTAGCTCTAGATATTTTAGGGAAACGTGATGATGGTTATCATGAATTGGAAACAGTAATGGCAATGGTGGATTTAGCCGATTACCTCGATTTTTCGTTGCGTTTAGATGGTAATATTAAGTTGGAATCCAGTTCTAATGCAGTTCCTGAGGATGGGCGTAATTTGATAGTTAAAGCAGGACTTTTATTGCAACGTCGCTTTCAAGTCACTAAAGGTGCAACGATAAAGTTAGATAAAAAAATTCCAATTTCAGCAGGTATGGCCGGAGGTAGTAGTGATGCTGCGGCAACGCTACACGGTTTAAACCAACTTTGGGAATTGAATTTATCACTTGATGAACTCGCTGAAATAGGTGCTGAAATTGGTTCAGATGTATCTTTTTGTGTATATGGTGGCGTAGCCATGTGTAATGGACGTGGTGAAAAAATCACACCCTTACCTTCGTTACCCCCTTGCTGGGTTGTTCTTGCTAAACCGGCTATATCTGTTTCGACTCGAGACGTTTTTTCACACTTAGAAGTCAATGACATACAACACCAACATTCTGAAAAGATGTTAGCTGCTATTGCTTCGGGGGATTATTATCAGATGGTGGAAGCACTAGGTAATGATTTAGAAGACTATTCTTTAGAAAAGTATGCCGAAATTTCTTATTTGAAAAAACAATTTGAAGCCTTTGGGGCAGATGCAGTGTTGATGAGCGGGACAGGTCCGACGGTTTTTGCAATTGTAAAAACTGAGAAAAAAGCGAAAAGACTATATAACAGTGTCAGTGGTTTTTGTAAAAATGTGCACATGGTACGATTTTTAAAACCGCAATTTGAATAAAAAACAAGCATAATGCCATTGTTTCTATTATAATAAAATATATACGAATGAAATCGATAAAAAAACACTGAATGTTTGTGTTTAAGATTGTAGAAGGGTGTGAGACGGTGAAAGTAAGAAGAAGTGAACGATTGATTGATATGACTCAGCATTTATTGACGCATCCAAGAACGCTTATTTCATTAAGCTTTTTTGCGAATCGTTATGAATCAGCGAAGTCATCAATTAGCGAGGATTTAATGATTGTCAAAAAAACGTTTGAAAATAGAGGAATCGGTACGTTAGAAACATTACCTGGTGCTGCTGGTGGTGTGCGTTACCTCTCGAAAATTAGCCGTGAAAATGCAGAGCTTTTTGTTGATGATTTATGTCAACGCATCGCAGATAAAGAGCGCTTGTTACCAGGTGGTTACTTATTTTTATCTGATATTTTAGGCGAGCCAGAAACGCTGCACACAATCGGTAAAATTTTTGCATCTAAATTTGTGGATACAAAAATTGATATGATTATGACAGTTGCAACGAAAGGAATTCCGATTGCACAAGCTGTAGCAAGTGAACTTAATGTTCCGTTCGTTATTGTGCGTCGTGATAATAAAGTGACAGAGGGATCGACAGTAAGTATCAATTACGTATCGGGATCGTCGAATCGAATTGAAAAAATGGCGTTATCTAAACGCAGTCTACCTACAGGCTCAAATGTATTAGTTGTAGATGACTTTATGAAAGCTGGCGGAACCGTCAATGGAATGAAGAGTTTGTTGGAAGAATTTGATGCTAAATTAGCTGGTATCGGTGTGTTGGTTGAAGATGAAAATGTGGGTGAAAAACTGGTAGATGATTATGTATCGGTAATTCGTGTGCAAAACGTGGATGTTCGTCAACAATCGATAGAAGTTGAAAAAGGTAATATTTTTAATTCGCCAACAGATAGTAAATAAGAAAAAAATCATTATTAAAAAGATAGACGTTTACTTTGAAGTAATGATGGGTAATTGTTAAAGAATCCTCTAGCACGGTGACAGACATCTTAGAGGTGTTCGCCCATCATGAATAAAGGACGTGTTAAAAATGGAAGTAACTGACGTTAGATTGCGCAGAGTTGAGACAGACGGACGAATGAAAGCGATCGCATCGATTACATTCGATGGTGAATTTGTTGTGCACGATATCCGAATTATCGATGGTAATAATGATTTATTTGTTGCGATGCCAAGTAAGCGTGGTGCTGATGGTGAATTTAGAGATATTGCCCATCCGATTAACTCAGATACACGAGCTAAAATTCAAGAGGTTGTTTTAGCGGCATATGCAGCTGCGGAAGAAGAAGCTAAGGCGAAACTAGCAGAATCGACAACGGAAGATATTCCGGTTGATGATGAGTGATTTTTATAATGATTAAGAGTTCAGGCTAAAGAAAACGTTGTGATTCGAGAGCGTTTTTCTTTAGCCTATTTTTTTATTTGTGCTTATTACCTTGAAAAAAACACGAATTTAAGCTATCATATTGATGTATATAACCTTTTCCATAATAGGAAATAAGGAGGATTCGGAAGATGCCAAATCACTACGCAATCGTACTCGCCGCAGGGCAAGGGACGCGTATGAAGTCTAAATTGTATAAAGTTTTACATCCTGTTTGTGGCAAACCGATGGTTGAACATGTGGTTGAGCAAATCAATCACTTAAATGTTGATGAAATTGTGACGGTCGTTGGTCATGGTGCAGAAGCAGTTGAAGCGCACTTGAAAGAGAACAGTTCTTTTGTTCAGCAAACTGAACAGCTTGGTACAGCCCATGCTGTTATGCAGGCGCGACCACTTTTGGAAGATAAAGAAGGAATCACACTTGTTTTATGCGGAGATACACCACTTCTAACGAGTGATACATTATCTGAATTGATTATGTATCATAACGAAAAGAAAGCTAAAGCGACTGTCTTAACTGCAGTAACGGAGAATCCTACAGGCTATGGTCGTATTGTTCGAAGTGATTTAGGAATTGTTGAACAAATTGTTGAACAAAAAGATGCAACAGATCAAATTAAAGCGATTAAAGAAATCAATACGGGTACTTTTTGTTTCGATAATAAAGCTTTGTTTGCTGCGTTGCAAAAAGTAACGAATGACAATGCTCAAGAAGAATTTTACTTAACAGATGTTATTGGTATTTTACGCGAGCAAAATGAAGTTGTTGCTGCTTATAGCATGCACGATTTTTCAGAGTCGCTTGGTGTAAATGATCGTGTTGCGCTTGCTGAAGCTCAACGTTTGATGCAAAAACGTATCAATATAAAACATATGCAACAAGGTGTTTCGATTTTAGACCCATTAACAACTCATATCGGTAGTGATGTTGTTATCGGCGCCGATACAATTATAGAACCGGGTGTTCGTTTGAAAGGGCACACTGTTATCGGAGAAGATTGCGTTATTTCAGGAGATACAGAAATTATCGACTCGACGATTGGTGACAAGGTTGTTATTCGTTCGTCATCAATTGAAGAAAGCGTTGTTGGTAATGAGGTTCAAGTTGGACCTTATGCTCACTTGCGTCCACAATCTAAATTAGGCGATACAGTTAAGATTGGTAATTTTGTTGAAGTTAAAAATGCAACAATAGATCAAGGTTCTAAAATACCACACCTTAGTTACATTGGTGATGCGGATGTCGGCCAAGATGTTAATATTGGCTGTGGAAGTATTACAGTTAATTATGATGGTACAAATAAACACCGTACATCGATTGGTGATCATGTGTTTGTGGGTTGTAACAGTAACTTACTGGCCCCAGTTACGATTGAAAGCCATTCATTCATTGCAGCAGGATCGACTATCACCAAAAATGTACCAGAGCATGCATTAGCAATTGCTCGTGCGAGACAAACAAACAAAGAAGGCTATGCCAAAAAATTTGGCTATTCTAAAAAATAAACTGTGGAGGTTCTCATGTCTAAATTGTACGAAGATTCAAAGCTCAAGATTTTCTCGTTAAGTTCTAATCCTAAACTAGCAGAAGAAATTGCCAATAAGGTTGGTGTACCACTCGGTAAGTCATCGGTCACACATTTCAGTGATGGTGAAATCCAAATTAGTATTGAAGAAAGTATTCGTGGTTGCCATGTATACATTGTTCAATCAACATGTGGTCCAGTTAACTCGAATCTAATGGAATTACTTATTATGATTGACGCACTTAAACGTGCTTCAGCAGCTACAATTAATATTGTAATGCCTTATTATGGTTATGCGCGCCAAGATCGTAAAGCGCGTTCACGCGAACCAATTACTGCTAAGTTAGTAGCGGATTTAATTGAAAAAGCGGGTGCCACTCGTGCAATCATGATTGATTTACACGCTCCTCAAATTCAAGGCTTTTTCGATATGCCAATTGATCATTTAACTGGTGTGCCGTTATTGTCTGAACACTTTAAAAATACAATTGATACAAGCAATGTCGTTGTTGTATCACCCGATCATGGTGGTGTAACACGTGCGCGTAAAATGGCGGATAAATTAAAGGCGCCGATCGCTATTATTGATAAACGTCGTCCACGTCCAAATGTGGCTGAAGTTATGAACATTGTTGGGCATGTTGAAGGCGCGACGTGTATTTTAGTAGATGATATTATCGATACAGCAGGAACAATTACTTTAGCTGCTCAAGCATTGCTAGATAGTGGCGCTAAAGAAGTTTATGCATGTTGTACGCACCCTGTATTATCAGGACCTGCAATCGAACGTATTAGCAATTCTAATATCAAAGAAATGGTTGTAACAAACACGATTGTTTTAACTGAAGATAAACAATGTGATAAGATTACACAAATTTCTGTTGGTGAATTGTTAGGCGAAGCAATTTTACGCGTTCACGAAAATCGTTCAGTGAGTGATTTGTTCGAATAAAAACAGTGAAAACCCCTTTCGGAACATTCCGGAAGGGGTTTTTTGTATTTAATTTATTTATTAAGCGGTGTAAAAGAGTCTGCAATGATTTTTTTCAAAGTGTTGGCAGAGTGGGTCAATTCTGCTTTTTCTTTTTCGTTTAAAGGAACTTCGGCAATTGTATTGATACCTTCACGTCCGATAACAGCAGGTGTTCCGAGATAAACATCTTCTATCCCATAATGTGATCCATCCATGTAGGCACTTACTGGTAATACAGCATTTTCATTGCGGAAAATAGCTCGTGTAATACGAGCCAAGGCGCTTGCGACACCATATGAAGTTGACCCTTTTTTCTCAATGATAGAATAGGCTGCATCACGAACTGCTACACGGAAATCTTCTTTGGCTTGATCCGTGAAGTCAGGAATCCATTTTTCAATAGGTAAATTTCCGATGCGAATATTAGACCAAGCGATAAAACCAGTATCTCCATGCTCACCTAGCACATAACCGTGAACGCTACCCGCTTCAATGTTGATTTTTTCAGCAAGTGTTTGACGAAGACGAGCTGTATCCAATGAAGTCCCGGAACCGATGACGCGTTCAGCAGGAAAACCGCTCCATTTGTAGGTTGCGTAGGTAAGAATATCAACAGGGTTCGCAGCTAATAAGAAAATACCATCAAAGCCAGTGGCCATGACCGAATCGATAATGCTTTTTAAAATTTTCAAGTTGCGTGTCACTAAATCAAGGCGTGTTTCTCCGGGCTTTTGTGCTGTGCCGGCAGTAATACAAATAATATCTGCATCAGCACAATCGCTATATTCAGCTGAGTACACTTTTTTTGGTGAAAGAAAGGGCAAAGCATGTCGTAAATCGAGCGCATCTCCCTCTGTACGATTTTTATCGACATCGAGGATACCTAATTCATGACCGATACCTTGATTAACCAGTGCGAACGCATAGGCAGAACCAACAGCACCGTCACCTATTAAAATGACTTTTTGATTATTAGAAATTCCCATCTCTATTACCTCCTTATTATATGTACAACTTGTTACAGTTTTATTATAAGGTTATCTTTGATGCGATTGCAAGGCTTGGCAAATAACAAAAAGATAAGTTGGTTTCGGCGTTAATAAACGAAAAAAAGGGGTATATTATTAGGCCTTTTTAAAATATGATGATTAGAATAAATATAAACGGGTATAGTAATAGAGAAGTCTATTACAACAGGAGGAATTGATTATGACCATTGAATTGAAAACTAGACCGAGATCTTTAGAAAACCATTCAGAAGCAAAAAGTATTCGTAGAGCAGGCGCAGTGCCGGCTGTTGTTTATGGCTACGGTATCAAAAATACCAACGTTGCTGTTGATGAGATTGATTTGATCAAAGCGTTGAGAGAAAATGGACGTAATGCAGTATTGACACTTGAATTAGGCGGAAAGAAAACGAATGTCATTTTACACCAATACCAAAAACATCCGTTAAACGGTGAATTAGTACATGCTGATTTTTTAGCAGTTAACATGAAAGAAGAGTTAGAAACAGAAGTTGCTATTCGATTAGTAGGTGAACCGAAAGACAAGGCGGGAGTATTAGAGCAAGTATTATACAATGTGCTCGTATCCGCTACGCCATCTAATGTACCTGAGAGTTTAGAAATCGATATTTCGAAACTCACTATCGGTGATGTGATAACTGTGGCAGATTTAACAACAGCCAAAGAATATGCTATTTTAGCAGATGCTGAAGATGTTGTGGCTATTTTACAGGCGCCACAAAAATTAGAAGAAGCAACGGATGAAGTTGCGGAAGCCGCTGAACCAGAAGTTATTAATGGCGGAGAAGAAAAAGAATAACCATCAACTCATGATGGTATCCATATAAAATAAAAAGCGAGCCGCCATTGATTTGATATCTTTGGTGGTTCGCTTTTATTATGCGTATTATGAATGAGTGAAATCGGCATTTAAGACTTCCGATTCGGGTTCAATATGAATTAAAATCTCTGCTTGTGAAAAATGTTGTTGAATTGAATATTCAATTTCATCACATAGTTCATGCGCGCGTCCGACTGACATTTCTTGTGCAACGATTAAATGGAAATCAATGTAAATCTCAGTGCCAGCTCTACGTGTTCTAAAATCATGGTATTCAATATAATTTGATTGGTATGTTTCGATTGCGTCCGTAATGAGAAGTTCTTCTTTTGTTGAAAGACGTGAATCCATTAATGGTGGAAAGGATTCTTTTAGTAAGACGGTTGCTTCATACATGATATATAATGCAGTCAACATCCCGATGACAGGGTCAAGCCATAACATACCTGTATAGTGAACTAACAAAAGACTCACAGCAACACCAAGCGAGGTGAGTACATCAGTGGTTAGATGAAGGGCGTTTGATTTCATAGCAACCGATCCTAATTTGTCAGCTGAACGTTTAACTAAATACCCCACAATCCCATTGACTAATGCCCCGAATAACATGACGCCAATACCTAAGAAAGGTAAGGTTATTTCCGCAGGGTGTCGCAGTTTGTCGATACATTCAATGATAATCCAAATTCCGGCAACATAAATAAGTAATGTTTCTACAGTACCGGAGAGGTTTTCAGCTTTTCCATGGCCATATGGGTGTTTTTTATCTGCTGGTTGACGTGCGATTTGAATCGAAAAATAAGTGAGTATAGAAGCGAATAAATCCATTGAAGTGTGGATTGCTTCTGAGATGATTGCAACGGAACCTGTAACGAAGCCAACAATGAGTTTAAGGATAAACATAGTTAGATTACTAATGATAGATAATAGCGTGATATTAGTGTGTGATTTCATAATGAAACCTCCAGTCAATAAGTTTGTACATGCGTAACGAAATCATGTTTTATTATCATAGCATGTGGGTGATGAGTGGGTCTATAGCAACGTTTTTAGCTATGAGATAGAGTCTGAGCCATGTCAACTAATGTTGGTTAACTGCAAAAGAAAACGAGTGTTTCACATGGAACTAAACTGAAGATAGAAGTTAAAAGTAGGGGGTGAAAGAGAGCTATGTTATAATTATAAAAAGTAGTTATAAGGAAATGTGTGTGCTGTTTTAAACAGTAATGCTCAATTGTTCAACAAGTAAACCACTCTGATAAAAGTTTGGTGTTATTTAAGTGTTCCGAGGTAATTGCACATGATAAATGGAGGAAAGTTAAAATGAAAATGATTGTAGGTCTGGGAAATCCAGGTAAAAAATATGAAGACACACGCCATAATGTTGGGTTTATGGTGATAAATGAATTAAATGAACGTTTCAATGGTTCTTTCAAGGTAACAAAATACAATGGTGAAGTCAGTACGATAGTGCACAAGGGTGAAAAAGTGCTATTGGTTAAGCCACTCACTTATATGAACGAATCAGGGCAGTGTATTCGACAATTAGCAGATTATTATGAAATTCCAACTGACGATATTGTTATTGTTTATGACGATCTTGATCTACCAGTAGGGCAGTTACGCCTACGTCAAAAAGGTAGTGCAGGCGGTCATAATGGAATTAAATCAACCATTCAACATTTGGACACACAGGATTTTAAACGTGTGAAAGTTGGCATAACACGTCCAGATGATGGAAATATTATCAATTGGGTATTAGGGCGATTTAGCAAAAAAGAACAACCGGATGTAGCTATTTCAATTAAAGAGGCAGCTGATGCGTTAGAAATGTGGTTAACTGCTGATTTTATTCAAGCGATGAATCGCTATAATCAAGCTGCAAAATAAGGAGAATCGAAGCATGTTGAGTCAAATAAAACAGCAATTCATGAAACAACCTGAAATGAAACAAGTCACACAAATGATTTCTGAAGATGGACGACCACAATTAGTGACTGGCCTGACGGGTTCAGCGCGCTCACTTTTCACAGCGCTTATCGCGGAATCGCTTAATCGCCAAGTCATTTATGTTGCTCATAATTTATACCAAGCACAACAAGTTCATGAATCGTTGCGTTCATTTTTATCGGAACAACAAGTGAAGCTTTACCCTGCGGATGATTTTGTAGCAACAGATATGAGTATTTCTAGTCCTGAACTTCGAGCACAACGATTGGAAACGCTTGAATTTATGCAAAGTAATACGACGGGTGTTGTCATTATACCGATATCAGCCTTGAGAAAAAGAATGACTCCCGTGTCACAATGGACAGAAGCAAAACAAGTCTTTACTATTGGTGATGAAATCGATCTGACGTCATTCCGTAAACAAATGGCTGAGAGCGGTTATGTATATGTAGAAAAAGTGAGTTTACAAGGCGAGTATAGCATCCGTGGTGGGATTATTGATATTTTCCCGATGACAGAAACAAATCCGTTGCGTGTAGAACTCTTTGATACAGAAGTAGATTCTATTCGTGCGTTTGATGTCGATAGCCAACGCTCATTAGATACGCGTGAAAAAATTGTTTTGTTACCAGCCAAAGAATGGTTGCTTAACGAGTCTGATCGCTCATATCTTACAAAAGAATTAGCAAAAGAACTAAAAAAAGCATTAAAAAAGGTCAAAGAGGAAGCAGATCAGTTGCACCTCATTGAGACGATTGAACATGATATCGCAAATATAACAGAGGTTATGTTACCGACAGATATCTTAAAGTATAATGCATACTTCTATAAGAAACCCGCAAATTTATTAGATTACACAGCTGATAATGCCGTGCTTATTATTGATGAATTATCACGTTTACAAGAGGCTGATGAACAGCTGCATCAAGAAGAAATCAACTGGTTGATGGATGGAATCGAACGCGCAGAAATTTTACCGCAGACAAGTTTACATCAGTTGTTTGCAGATACGTTAAAACATGCGGTTCAATCGCGTGTTTATCTCTCGTTGTTTCAAAAAACAATGGGAAGCCATCGACTCTACCTTTCAACTAATTTTGTACATAAGCAAATGCAACAATTCCATGGTCAAATGCCGGCAGTCCAAACAGAAATGGCAAGTTGGCAAAATAATGAAATGGCCACTATTGTGGTTGTACCCACGGAAGAGAGACTAGGTAAAATCAGCCAGACATTTAGCGACTACGATATTTCAACGCAATTATTGAACGAAACCGATGAATTGGTATTTGGGCAAGTGCAACTTGTTGTGGGGCAATTAAACGAAGGCTTTGAATTACCTTTGGGACGTCTCGTTGTAGTGACGGATGCTGAATTATTTGGTCATAAAACAAAACCAACGATGAAAAGACAGAAAATGTCGAACGCAGAACGTATTAAAGATTATAATGAGCTCAAAGTAGGCGATTACGTTGTGCATGTCAGCCATGGTGTGGGCCGTTATGTCGGGATGGAAACATTAGATATAAAAGGTGTACACAAAGATTATTTATTAATTATTTATCGTGGTGAAGATAAACTATATATTCCTGTTGAACAACTAGAATTGGTGCAAAAATATGTCGGTTCTGAAGGTAAAACACCGAAGTTGAATAAATTAGGTGGTGCAGAGTGGAAACGTGTCACAGCGCGTGTTCAAAAATCAGTCATCGATATTGCGGATGATTTGATTAAGCTTTATGCTAAACGAGAAGCTGAAAAAGGTTTTGCTTATAGTCCAGATGACACATTAATGCATGAGTTTGAAGAAGCCTTTCCTTATGAAGCAACAGAGGATCAAGGGCGCTCTGTTAAAGAAATCAAACGTGATATGGAAAGTATTCGTCCGATGGATCGTTTGTTAGTCGGAGATGTAGGATATGGCAAGACTGAAGTTGCACTAAGGGCAGCGTTCAAGGCGATGATGGATGGCAAACAAGTGGCTTTCTTGGTGCCAACCACCATTTTAGCGCAACAACACTATGAAACGATGATTTCCCGCTTTGCTAATTTTCCGATCAATATTGGTATACTGAGCCGCTTTCGTACTAAGAAACAACAAGAAGAGACACTAGCTGGTTTAGGTTCTGGCAAAATTGATATCGTTGTTGGAACACATCGGTTATTATCAAAAGATGTCGCTTACAGGGACTTGGGATTGTTAGTCGTCGATGAAGAACAGCGTTTTGGTGTAACTCACAAAGAGAAAATTAAACAGTTACGAGCAAATGTGGATGTACTGACATTGACAGCAACACCGATACCGAGAACGTTACACATGTCGATGGTAGGTGTTCGTGATTTGTCTGTTATTGAAACGCCACCAGCCAATCGCTACCCCATCCAAACTTATGTGGTCGAACAAAATGATATCTTGATCAAAGAAGCAATTGAGCGAGAGTTATCTCGTTCAGGACAAGTGTTTTATCTACATAACCGTGTGGATAGTATCGTTCAAAAAGCAGATCGTATTCAAGCTTTAGTTCCGAATGCACGCGTGGGATATGCACATGGACAAATGACTGAAAATGAATTGGAATCGACTATTTTACGCTTTTTAGAAAATGAATTTGACGTACTGGTAACGACAACAATTATCGAAACGGGTGTCGATATCCCTAATGTTAATACATTGTTAGTTGAAAATGCAGACCGTATGGGCTTATCACAATTGTATCAATTAAGAGGGCGTGTCGGTCGTTCAAATCGTATTGCTTATGCGTACTTCATGCACGAAAAAAATAAAGTGTTGCGCGAGGAAGCTGAAAAACGTCTCCAAGCAATTAAAGAGTTTACAGAATTAGGCTCAGGCTTTAAAATAGCGATGCGTGATCTTAGCATACGAGGTGCCGGAAATATCTTAGGCGCACAACAACATGGCTTTATTGATTCAGTAGGATTTGATCTTTACTCGCAAATGTTGAGCGATGCCATCAATGAGCGTATGCCACAAGTTGGTGAAAAACAAGGCGAATCCAGCACAGTGGAAATTGACTTGCCACTGGATGCGTATATTCCTGACTACTATATCGAAGACAGTCGCCAAAAAATTGAAATGTACAAACGCTTCCGTCAGATAACGACGACGGAAAATATTATGCAATTACAAGATGATATGATTGATCGTTTTGGGGAGTACCCACAACAAGTCGCTGATTTGTTTATCATTTCAGAAATTAAATTGAATGCTGAAAAAGTAGGTATTCAAACAATTAAATTGAAGAAAAATAGTATCGAGTTATTACTGAGTGAAGAAGCAACACAATTAATAGATGGTGCAAAAGTGTTTAAAGCTTTGGATATGTTGGGACGTCAGTCAGGTGTTGGAATGACAGAACAGCAGCTAGCAGTGACGTATCGTCTTCCAGGCACAGACCCAGCACAATGGTTGCCAACTTTAAGTAAATTTATTGAACAATTAACGTATGCAACTAAGGATGAAATAAAGTAACGACAAAGGAGTGAGGAGAATGGGGACCAAAATAAACACAACGCTTTTTCAAGGTGCCCTCATTCTAACGTTGGCATCATTACTTTCAAAATTATTGTCGGCTGTTTATCGTGTACCCTTTCAAAATATGGTCGGCGATGAAGGGTTTTATATCTTTCAACAGGCGTATCCTTTTTATGGTATAAGTATGACATTATCTTTGACAGCTGCACCTCTCTTTATTTCTAAAGTTGTTGCTGAATACAACGGTGATTATAATGCTCAAAGATGGTTCTTGGAACGAAGTAAACGTTATTTAGGGGTGTTGGGTTTTGTGTTATTCATAGCCCTTTTTATTGCGGCTCCTTGGTTAGCTAATACGATGGGTGATCCCAGTTTAACGGGTATTATTCGCGTAACAAGTGTCACGTATTTACTGTTACCTTATTTAGGCAGTTACCGCGGTTTTTATCAAGGGGATAATGATATGACGCCTACCGCAGTATCTCAGGCGGTAGAGCAGGTTGTGCGTGTTGCAATTATCATTGTGGGTGCCTATATAGGTGTATATGTTTTAGATGTATCGCTTTATCATGTGGGTGAATTGGCCATGTCAGGTGCGATTATTGGTGGTGCAGCCGGTGCAATTATATTGGCAGTGTTCGATAAAAAGCGCCGTGGTTTACAGCAGATACCTACAATGCGACCGGAAAACCTCCAGTTACCACGTGGAATTTGGCGGGACATGTTTGCCGTGATTATAACGAGTGCTTTACTGATTTGGTTTCAAATGGCAGATGCTTTTCAAATTTTTCGTTTGTTAGTTGCTAGCGGGATTGAGACAGATCAAGCTAAAATTCTTAAGGGAGTGTATGATCGGGGGCAACCATTAATACAATTAGGTGTGGTGGTTGTTACGAGCTTTAGTCTTTCTATCATACCGATGATATCAAAAGCACGCATTCAGCGTGAACGTGTTAAATTGCAACGTTTGGTTTCTTTCTTCATGCGAACAGGAATTGCATTGGGTTTGGCAATTACTGTGGCGTTAGTTGTGATGATGCCAACATTAAACTATACATTGTTTGCTGATTATGAAGGTGTTGATGTGCTACAAGTTTTTGTAGCAGGGCTGTTTCTATTAACCTTGTTAGTTATCATTACGAGTGTATTGCAAGGATTTAATAGTATGAAGGCACCTGCAATTGCAGCGGTGTGTGGCATAATTATCAAAGTAATGTTGAATGGTGTTTGGTTACCTGAACATGGTATTATAGGAAGTGCATGGGCGACGAATAGCGCTTTGTTGGCCAGTGTATTGATTAGCGTTGTGATTTTAAAACAATCAATCAATTTTGAATGGCCGTCATGGCAGTTTTTAATTAAATTAAGCTTTAGTGTAGCACTGATGGCGGCGCCTTTAATTATTATTAATTATTTGCCGTTTGTAACAAACCATCGAATTGTTGGTCTAGTAGTGTTAATTATAGCTAGTTTGATAGGTGCGTTGCTGTTCCTGTTTAGTGCGAGTTACTTACGAGTGATTACCAGACAAGATATTGTGATGCTGCCGATGGGTAGAAGTGTAATAAAGCTTATCAAAAAAATGAAAAGGTGAGGATATAATATGGATGTAACAATGAGATTAGATAAATTTTTGAAAATATCACGAATTATTAAACGTCGTGCTGTCGCTAAAGAAGCGGCAGAAAAAGGCCGTATCCAAATCAATGGGAATGTCGCAAAACCAAGTGCAAATGTAAAAGTTGGTGATGAGCTTACTATTCAGTTTGGTGCTAAAATAATTACAGCTAAGGTGGAACGCCTTGATACATCAACAAAAAAAGAAGATGCGGAAAAAATGTATACCCTTTTAAGCGAATAAAGAGATTATTTTCAATAAGTATTACTTTAGTCAATATTTGAATGGTATAATATTGATTAGATGATTAAGTCAATTGTTTTTATCTTTTTTTGTTATAACTAATAGACAAAAAGAGCTAAACTTGCTATTCTAAGCATATAACTACTTATTGTCGAAAGTGAGGTCAGATAATGCCGAAATCGAAGCCATCAGTTACACAGATGAATAATGAATACGTTCAAAGTAAAGCGAAAGACGAGAAACGTCATCAGAAATTCAAACTGATATTCAGACGTCGTGTGTTGTTTTACTCCGCAGTCGCAACGTTGGTTATAGGTATTCTTGTTTTTAATCTTGTGAAACAGCAACACTTGTTGGCGACAAATAAAAAACAAAGTACAGAGCTACAAACAAAATATAACCACTTAATGCAGCAAGAAACAGCATATAAAGAGCAAGTGGAGCAATTGAAAGATCCAGAGTATGTTGCTAAACTTGCTCGCAGTGAGTATTATTTATCCAAAAATGGTGAAATCATTTTTACGATACCATCAAAAAAAGATTAGGCTATAAAGGAACAAAAATATAGATATTATAAAATTAAGAAGGAGCATTCTATTTATGTCGATTGAAGTAGGTACTAAGGTAACGGGTAAAGTGACAGGAATTACAAATTTTGGAGCTTTTGTTGAACTTGAAGGTGGAAAAACAGGTCTTGTTCATATCAGTGAAGTTGCAGACAGCTATGTTAAAGATATTCATGATATTTTAACTGTTGGTGACGAGGTTACTGTTAAGGTAATGAACGTTGGGGATGATGGTAAGATTGGTCTATCGATTCGTCGTGCCATTGATAAGCCTGAAAGTGAAAAAACGACAACAACATCAAGTTATTCTTCACGTAAACCGAGAGCAGCGGTTAAAAAACCAACTTTCGACAAACCAGAAGATTTTGAATCGAAAATGTCACGCTTCCTTAAAGATAGTGATGAGCGTCTTACGACTATCAAACGTCAAAGTGAGTCTAAACGTGGCGGTAGAGGCGCACGTCGCAGCTAATATTTGCACGAATTGAGCTTGAAAGCAGAGCTCGTCGTCAATTTTGAGCATCGCTGTATGTTTACGCGATGTTCTTTTTTTATTAAGGAGAGGCTATGATTTTTAATAAGCAGGTAGAGACATACAGCCAACAGCACGAATTACTACGCCCAGGCGATCATTATCTCCTGGGTGTTTCTGGTGGCGTTGATTCAATCGTATTATTACATTATTTTGTGAATAACCCTATGCTTAATAAACAGCTGACAGTGGTGCATGTTAATCATCAGTTACGACCGGAAGCTGACATGGAAGCGAAGTTTGTGCGGGAGATTTGTGAAGCCTATGATGTTCCATTTATGGAAAAAATAATTGATGTACAAGGTATTCAAAAGTCTGAAAAAATCGGTTTAGAAGAAGCCGCACGTCAAGGACGTTACCGTTGTTTTGAAGAAGTAATGGTCAGTGTTGAAGCGTCTTCGCTAGTACTCGCTCATCATGCGGATGACCAGGTGGAAACGATATTAATGAGATTAACACGCGGCAGTCAAGGTAGCGGTTACGCAGGTATGCCGATTAAAAGAGCATTTAGCAGAGGTCAATTAATTCGACCTTTCTTAGCTGTTACAAAAAAGGATATTATGCTTTACGCTAAGGCTAATAAGTTAAAACATGTGGAAGATGCATCGAACGCTGAAGATGATGCTACTCGCAATCGATTCAGACATCATGTTGTACCTTTATTGCAACAAGAAAACCAGCAAGTTGCAAAGCAGTTTTCAGCTTTTCATGAGGAGCAAACAGATTTAAGTGAATTTGCTACAACAATGATGCTAAAGCAAATAGAGGATGTTATCCTAAAAGAAGATAAACGATATGTTGTACAAATTGAAAAATTTAAAAAGCTGCATAAAATCATCCAAACTTTAATGATACGACAGGTTATCCGAGAATTATTACCGGATAATAGTGTGAGTATTAGCAAAAATAACATTATTGATGTGTTGGATTTATTGAAAGCAGCGTCTCCGTCTGCTAAACTATATTTACCTTCCGGATTACAATTGTTCCGCGTTTATGACGAAGCTTATTTCCAATTTGATAACATGGAGAAAAGTGAACGCTTTTATTATGAGATGCAACCATTAACAACAGTCCAGTTGCCGGGAAACGGCTCAATTAGCTGCGAAATACTAACAGAAGATACAATAATACATCCTGAAAAAACACAGTTGGTGCTAAATGCAACAGACATTGAATTTCCGCTGATTATAAGGTCCCGTTTACCTGGTGATCGTATAAAACTAAAAAAAACGGGCGGTACTCGCAAGCTGAAAAATATTTTGATTGATGAAAAAATACCGCAACATTTACGAGATGGTATCCCTGTTGTGACAGATGCAACTGGTGAAATCATTTGGTTACCCACTTTAAAACATTCCGCCTTTTTGGCGTGTGTCAATAAAAAGCAACAACAATACTTGATTCAATATAATAGTCTATAGGAGGACGAAATTAGATGCGTGAAGATATTTTAGAAGTACTTATTTCAGAAGAAGAGATTGCCCAAAAGGTTGAAGAGTTAGGAAAAGAGCTTACAGCTACTTATCAAGATAAGTTTCCATTAGTTATTGGGATTTTAAAAGGTGCAACACCATTTATGATGGATTTAGTACGTACAATTGATACGCAAGTAGAATTTGATTTTATGGATGTTTCAAGCTATGGTGCAGGCGTATCTTCAAGTGGTGAAGTTAAAATCATTAAAGATTTAGATGCTTCAGTTGAAGGTCGCGATTTAATCATCGTTGAAGATATTATTGATAGTGGTCGTACATTAGCTTACTTAATGAACATGCTGAAAAATCGTAAAGCTCGTTCAATTAAATTAGTAACACTGTTGGATAAACCAGCTGGACGCGTTGTTGATATTGAAGTAGATCATGCATGTTTTAACGTGCCAAATGAATTTGTCGTTGGTTATGGTCTTGATTATGCAGAACGATATCGTAACTTGCCGTACATCGGTATTTTAAAACCTGAAGTGTACACGGATTAATTATAAGTGAATAAAGGTCAAATTATTGGGAAAAGAAAATCCTTTATGCTATTATTAATGTAGCTTTTTAAGACGAATTGCAAGGGGTAAACTCCTGAGCTTTAAGTAAAATTAAGTATTTTAAGAGTGTAAGTGCGAGTGGGAAAATTTGTATCAGTGGAACAAAATAAATAGCTCTTTATGCTATTAGTGGGTACTGTTGATCAGAAAAACACTTACATCAGAGGAGGTAAGGAATGAACCGTATTTTTAAACAAGGTATACTTTATGTCATTGTACTCGTTGTTATAGTGGGGATTGTTAACTTTATAAGTGGCGATAAAAACCAGCAACGTGACATTCGTTACGATGAATTTACAACTGCATTAAAAGACAACAAAGTTGAGTCGTACTCAATTAAACCAAGCCGTGGTGTTTTTCTTATTGAAGGTACATATAAAGACAGCGCAGCGAATAAAAGCGATAAGAAAGATACTTTAGAATTTACAACATTTTCTGTCGATTCTGAAGTAACTGTTGCTGATATTAAAGCAGATACTGCTAAGGGTGTTAAAACTGAGGTTCTTCCTCAGGATCAACCAAGTGGTTGGGTAACATTCTTAACAACATTACTACCATTCTTGTTATTGTTACTCTTCATTTTCTTTATGATGAGCCAAGCACAAGGCGGCGGTGGCGGCGGTAAGATGATGAACTTTGGTAAGAGTAAAGCGAAAATGTATGATAACTCTAAAATCAAAGTGCGTTTTTCTGACGTAGCGGGTGCTGATGAAGAGAAACAAGAACTTATTGAAGTTGTTGATTTCTTAAAAGATCCACGTAAATATGCAAGTCTAGGTGCAAGTATTCCTAAAGGTGTTCTTTTAGTAGGACCTCCGGGAACTGGTAAAACATTGCTTGCAAAAGCTGTTGCAGGTGAAGCTGGTACGCCATTCTTCTCAATTAGTGGTTCTGATTTCGTTGAGATGTTTGTTGGTGTTGGTGCTTCACGTGTACGTGATTTGTTTGAACAAGCGAAGAAAAATGCACCGTGTATTATCTTCATTGATGAAATTGATGCTGTTGGTCGTCAACGTGGCGCTGGTGTCGGTGGTGGACATGATGAGCGTGAGCAAACATTAAACCAGTTACTTGTTGAGATGGATGGTTTCCAAGGAAACGAAGGAATTATCATGATTGCAGCAACTAACCGTGCGGATGTTCTTGACCCTGCACTTTTACGTCCAGGTCGTTTTGACCGTCAAATTACTGTTGATCGCCCTGATGTTAAGGGACGTGAAGCTGTACTTAAAGTGCATGCTCGTAACAAACCATTTGCTGACGATGTTGATTTGAAAGCAATTGCACAACGTACGCCAGGTTTCTCTGGTGCTGACTTAGAAAACCTTTTAAACGAGGGTGCTCTTGTTGCAGCGCGTCGTGATAAAACTAAAATTGATATGTCTGATATTGATGAAGCAACAGACCGTGTTATTGCGGGTCCTGCTAAGAAAAATCGTGTTATCAGTAAGAAAGAACGTAAAACAGTTGCTTTCCATGAGGCAGGCCATACGATTATTGGTACTGTTCTTGATGAAGCCGAAGTGGTGCATAAAGTAACGATTGTCCCTCGTGGACAAGCCGGTGGTTATGCTGTCATGATGCCAAAAGAAGATCGTTTCTTGTTAACTGAAAATGAATTGCTTGATCGTATCACTGGCTTGCTAGGTGGACGTGTTGCTGAAGATATCACTTTTGGTGAAGTATCAACAGGCGCAAGTAATGACTTTGAACGTGCAACTGAAATGGCTTACCGTATGGTAACTGAATGGGGAATGAGCAAAAAAATCGGACCTCTTCAATTCAAAGGTAGCAATGACAATGTATTCTTAGGTCGCGATATGAATAGCGGAAAAGGTTTCTCTGACCAAATCGCTTATGAAATCGATACTGAAGTTCAACGCATTATCACAGATTGTTATACACGTGCGAAAGATATCTTAACTGAACACGAAGTGCAGTTAGGTGTTATCGCTAATAAATTACTTGAAATTGAAACGCTTAACGCGAAAGAAATCCGTAGCCTCTTTGAAACAGGCGAAATGCCAGCTGAAGAAGAAGCAGAAGATACAACAGCAGTTGTTGATGCAACAGCAAACGTATCGGTGGATGAAATTGGCGATAAAGAAACAACAGATGCTGTTGATAAACCAACAATCGATACAACTACTGCTGAAACAGTAAATGAATCGACAATTGATAACCCAACAACAGAAGATAAAAAATAAAAATTAGCATGAGTGAGCCAGGGAATGCGTGGCTCACTTTTTGTTTAGAGGAGCTATGGAAATGAAAGATTATTTAATTAAAGCAGTTGCTTGTGATTCACAAGTTCGTGCTTTTGCAGCAATTACAACAAATACTGTGGGAGAAGCTCAAAGCCGTCACAATACTTTGCCGGTCACATCGGCAGCTCTAGGACGTTCAATGACAGGTGCATTGATGTTGGGTATGAGTGGAAAAGGTGATCAAAAAATCACTTTGAAAATTGAAGGTGATGGACCAATCGGCGCTATTATTGCCGACAGTGATGCACATGGTAAAGTGCGAGGTTATGTACAAAACCCGCATGTTCATTTTACAGAGTTGAATGAGAGCGGCAAACTTGATGTGCGTCGTGGAGTTGGAACAACAGGTACGGTTACAGTAACAAAAGACATTGGTATGCGTGAAAAAATTAATGGGCAAGTGCCGTTGATTTCAGGTGAAATAAGTGAAGATATCACATATTACTTAGCGACAAGTGAACAAATTCCTTCGGCAGTTGGCGCAGGTGTTTTAGTTAATCCAGATGCAACAATTCAAGCATCTGGCGGTTTTATGATTCAATTATTACCAAATGCATCTGATGAAGTTATTTCACAAATTGAGAATAAACTAGCAGCAATGCCAACAATCTCTAAATTAATAGATGAAGGTCGTACGCCAGAAGAAATCTTAACTGATATTCTTGGCGATGATGTTAAAGTTTTGGAAAAAGTTCCTGTTGAGTTTGAGTGTGTGTGCTCTAAAGAGCGCTTTTCATCAGCAATTGTGACTTTAGGTGAAAAAGAAATTCGTGATATGATTGAAGAAGATGGTGGGGCAGAAGCAAGTTGTCACTTCTGTGGTAATAAATACGATTTTTCAGTCACAGACTTAGAGGGTTTAATCGAAGAAACAAAAAACAAATAAACAGTCTAATCTTGACAAGAATACTAGGAATTGATAAAGTTGATTTAACAACAAACTGAAGGAGTGTTAAAAATGGCAATTTATAATTCTGCACTAGATTTAGTAGGAAGCACACCGATTGTTAAGTTAAATCGCTTAGTCAAAGAAGGCGACGCTGAAGTTTATGTGAAGCTTGAGTATCAAAATCCTGGCGGAAGCGTTAAAGATCGTATTGCGAAAGCGATGATTGAAGATGCTGAAAAAGCAGGTTTGTTAAAAACAGGCGATACTATTGTTGAACCTACGAGTGGGAACACAGGTATTGGATTAGCTTTTGTTGCAGCAGTCAAAGGTTATGCCTCTGTGTTTGTGATGCCTGATACAATGAGTATTGAACGTCGTAAACTTTTAGAGGCCTACGGTGCTAAGTTGGTTTTAACACCAGGTGCAGAAGGAATGAAGGGCGCCATTGCAAAAGCAAAAGAACTGTCAGAAACAGACGGTTATTTTATGCCTCAACAGTTTAGTAATCCTTCCAACCCAGCTATTCACGAAACCACAACAGGACCTGAAATTCTTGCTGATTTTGGTGATAAAGGTTTAGACGCCTTCATTGCAGGCGTTGGAACAGGTGGCACAATTTCTGGTGTTGGCCATGTATTGAAAAAAGCAAATCCTGACGTGAAAATTTATGCATTAGAACCATTGGAGTCGCCTGTACTTGCAGGTGGTAATCCCAGTCCTCATAAAATCCAAGGTATTGGTGCAGGTTTTATCCCAGATACTTTAGATACAGAAGTTTATGATGGTATTTTACAAGTATCAAGTGAAAATGCATTAAAAACAGCACGTCTTGTTGCGAGTCAAGAAGGTCTGCTAGTAGGTATTTCTTCAGGTGCAACTATTTATGCAGCATTAGAACAAGCAGCTAAATTAGGTGCAGGTAAAAAAATATTAGCGATTGTTGCGAGCAATGGGGAACGATACTTAAGTACACCTTTATATGAATTTGATGATCAGGTTTAATTCAAATTAAACGATACATTATTTTAGCACTTTGATACAGCCGATTTAGGTTGATTCAGAGTGCTTTTTTTATAAAAGCTTTTTTTTATAAAACAGTCATATGATTTTATACAATAATAACGTAAAATAGAATAGGTAAACATTGTTATTTTCGAAAGGGGTTATTACTAATGACGCTTTTGTGGAACAGGCCCCACCCTACCTATGTGATGGGGATATTAAATATTACACCAGATTCTTTTTCTGACGGTGGTCAATTCAATACAACGACTTTAGCGGTTAATCGTGCATTGGAAATGGTAGAAGATGGTGCTCATCTGATAGATATCGGTGGGATATCAACGCGCCCAGGTTATTCGGAAGTGCCGTTAAAAGAGGAGTTAAATAGGGTGTTGCCTATTATTGAAATGATTTCTTCTAAAAGTAATATTCCACTGTCTATTGATACTTATCGTGCTGAAACAGCTTATCAAGCGATTCAAAAAGGAGCATCATTGATTAATGATCAATGGCGAGCAACATATGATAATGAGATGGCAAGTGTAGCAGCTGAACAAAATGTTCCGATTGTGTTAATGCATAATCGTCAAAAGTCAGACTACAAACATTTTTTTGAGGATTATTTGGAAGATATGGAAGAAAGTATAACTATCTGTTTAAAAGCAGGTGTGCCGAAGCAGCATATTATATTAGATCCTGGTTTTGGATTTGTAAAAACAGCGCAACAAAATATAGAAGTAACACGTCGTCTAGGCGAGCTTGCTAACTTGGGATATGATGTTCTTTATGCGGCCAGCCGCAAGCGGACAATTGGTGCGATGTTAGGTGATTTGCCCGTCGATCAAAGAATGGAAGGAACAGGTGCAATGTCAGCTTATGCAGTGATGCAAGGCGCTGCAGCTGTGAGAGTACATGATGTGAAAGAAATAACACGAATGATGCGTGTGATTGATATTATGAAACGAAAGGTTGAGTGGAATGGATAAAATATTTTTGAAAAATTGTGAGTTTTATGGTTTTCATGGTGTGTTACCCGAGGAAACAGCTCTAGGTCAAAGGTTTGTTATATCGTTAATATTAGAGATGGATACGCGTATACCAGGCAAGAGTGATGAGGTATCTGATACAGTGAGTTATGCCGATGTATTTGATACTATGCGTGTGATAGTTGAGGAAGAGTGTTATAAATTATTGGAAACGTTAACGGATCGATTAGCGATGGTTATTTTAGAGCAGTATCCACTAATTGAGTTTGTCACTGTTACTGCGGAAAAACCACGTCCACCTATTAATGGCCATTTTGAGTCTGTGGCTGTTGAAATTAAACGTAGCCGTAAGGATATCGAATGATGACAGTGTATCTCAGTTTAGGTAGTAACATGGGAGAACGAATTGACTTTTTAAGCGCTGCAATTAAACGAATCGGCGAAATTGAGGGTGTAAAAGTTGTTAATTGTTCGTCCGTATACGATACGCCACCATGGGGATACATTGAACAGGCTACTTTTTATAATTGTGTTCTCGCCATTCAAACTGATTTAGAGGCAGAAGTGTTGTTGCAAAAGTTGTTAGCAATTGAAAAGGATTTAGGTCGAGAGCGTTTGTTCAAATATGGTCCGCGTGTGATCGATATTGATATTTTGTTATATGGTGATGAGATTCATGATAGTGAAACGTTATCTGTACCGCATCCGTTCATGTATGAACGTGCATTTGTACTGGTACCACTACGCGAGATTGCACCTGAGCATGTGCCTTTAGACAGTCCAGGACTGAATGATACATCAGGTATTGTTAAAGTATCTGAACCCTTGCAATAATGTTGCGTGGCATCATCTAGTTATGTTAGTATGAGTATGCTGAAAAGAGTTTGTTTTCAAAAAGACATTAGACATTAGGCTAGTGTTTTTTTATAAGGTTTTTTGTAGTCATTGTGAAAATATTGGTAAGTAATTGATTTCAAAAAGCGTTCGATAGAGTGCCTAACTAAAATGTATAAAAGAGGAGTGTCCACTGTTATGAATCAACCACATGAAGAAATGAATGATCAGTTACAAGTGCGTCGTGAAAAATTACAACATTTATATGATGAAGGGATTAATCCTTTCGGACAAAAATTTGAGCGTACAGCTGATTCTAAAACAATTAATGAAAAATATGCAGAAATTGATAAAGAAGCATTAGAAGAACAAGCAATTGAGGTAACTATTGCTGGACGTTTAATGACAAAACGTGGAAAAGGAAAAGTCGGTTTTGCTCATATACAAGATCGTTATGGTCGTGTTCAATTGTATGTTCGTAAAGATGCTGTTGGTGATGCGGACTATGAATTGTTTAAAACAGCGGACTTGGGTGATATTGTTGGTATCACAGGGTTGTTGATGCGTACTAATACAGGTGAATTGACTGTTAAAGCCACATCTTACATGATTTTAAGTAAAGCGCTGCGTCCGTTACCAGATAAATACCATGGCTTAACAGATGTAGAACAAATATACCGTCAACGTTACCTTGATCTTATTGCGAATGAAGAAAGTCGTGAGCGTTTTGTTCAACGTAGCCAAATTATTCGTTCATTGCGTGACTTTTTTGCTCAAAAAGAATATATGGAAGTTGAAACACCAACACTGCATTCAGTTGCAGGTGGTGCAGCAGCGAAACCGTTTGTTACACATCATAATGCCTTAGACATTGAAATGAATCTTCGTATTGCGTTGGAATTACATTTGAAACGCTTAATCGTCGGTGGCCTTGAACGTGTTTACGAAATTGGTCGTGTATTCCGTAATGAAGGAACAAGTACTCGCCATAACCCTGAATTCACGATGCTTGAATCTTATGCAGCCTATGAAGATTTCCAAGATATCATGGATCTAACAGAAGGTGCATTCGTTTACTGTGCTAAGGAAGTATTGGGTAAAACAGCGATTACTTATGGCGAATATGAGTTAGATTTAGGTAAAAAATGGACTCGTATTCATATGGTAGAAGCAATTAAACAATATTCTGGTGTTGATTTATGGGAAGTAGATACAGAAGAAGCCCGTCGTTTAGCCAAAGAGCATAATGTAGCAATCACTGAACATATGACATATGGACACGTTGTTAATGAATTTTTCGAAACGTTTGTTGAAGAGAAATTGATTGAGCCGACATTTGTTTTCGGGCATCCGTTGGAAATCTCGCCTTTAGCGAAGAAAAATGTTGAAGATCCACGTTTTACTGATCGTTTTGAGTTATTTATAGTAGGGCGTGAACACGCCAACGCATTTAGCGAGTTGAATGACCCAATTGATCAAAGAGAGCGTTTTGCTGCTCAAATAAAAGAGCGTGAAGAAGGTAATGATGAAGCTCATGAAATGGATGAAGATTTCTTAGAGTCTTTAGAATATGGTATGCCGCCTACTGGTGGACTTGGTATCGGTGTTGATCGAATGGTGATGTTATTAACGAATGCCGCATCTATTCGTGATGTATTGTTATTCCCGACAATGCGTCCGCACGATAAATAAGCAGTTTAAAAAGCCCAATAGAACTTGTTCTGTTGGGCTTTTTATATCTTTTATTAAATATATATAAGAATTTGCAGATAGATGATTGACAACGTCTTGTTATCGTTGTATTATATAAAAGTTACCACTTCTAAAAGAGATAAAACATTTTAAAAAGTATTTAAATAACTATTGATTATATCAAATAGTTATGATAATATTATATAAGTTGAAACGAGCTAATAGTGTTCGTACTAAACTTTTCAAAACCGTTGACATCCCTTGATAGACATGGTATGATTTAAAAGTTGTGTTAGTCAAATGACAAACAATAACAACTGAAAAAATAATAACAAAAGTTGTTGACTTTGAACTTCTTCTTATGTATAATAAAGAAGTTGTCACAAAAGAGACAGCGATTGACCTTTGAAAACTGAATGAACGAAAAGACATATTATATGCTTAAACTCTTCGGAGTTTAACCAATTAATTTCGTAACGCAAACAAGTAACAAATTTTTAGCTAGCGAACTAGTTAAGGATCATTTGATGGTTTA
>NZ_JAFYUW010000047.1:0-25681 GCF_017549435.1 Brochothrix sp. | reverse complement strand
TGTGTTGCTAAATTAGAAGGACAAAGCAATGAAACCATTATGCATGTTCTTTCAACTTTTTATGGTGTGGAACATCGTACACAGTTTATCAAAACACTGAATAACAGACGTTTTTATAACGATTCCAAAGCAACGAATATCATTTCAACTGAGAGTGCTTTAAAAGGCTTTAAGGAACCTGTGGTGTTGTTAGCGGGCGGATTAGACAGAGGGACAGAGTTCGATGAGCTGAAACCGTTCTTTAAAAATGTTCGAGCAGTAGTTTTATTCGGTGAAACAAAACATAAAATTGCACGTGTTGCGACTGAAGCAGGCGTAGAACACATCAAAATAGTCACAGATGTAGAAGAGGCAGTGCCTGTTGCTTACGAATATAGCGAGCCAGGTGACGTTATTTTACTAAGCCCTGCTTGTGCAAGCTGGGATCAGGTGCCATCTTTTGAAGTGCGTGGCGATTTATTTATCAAAGCTGTACAAGAATTAGTTTAAAGAGTGATAACATGTGATAAGAAAAAGTGCGGATTGCATTTTTTCTTAGTCATCTGTTTATAAAAGATGCGATGTCAGTCGTTTCTTTTATAAGCAAATGAATAACATTAAGACATAAAAATAGAGGTGCTTTATGAAATTATTAATCAGTGGTGGCGGAACAGGTGGACATATTTATCCTGCTTTAGCGCTAATACGCCAATTCAAACAAGATTATCCCGAAGGCGAAGTTTTGTATGTGGGAACAGAAAAAGGATTAGAAGCGGATATCGTAACAAGAGAAGGCATCGCTTTTAAAACAATTGAAATAACTGGTTTTAAACGCAAATTATCGATGGAAAACATCAAAACAGTGATGCGTTTTTTAAAAGGTGTAACAGCCTCTAAAAAAATTATTAAAGAATTTCAACCGGATATTGTTGTGGGAACAGGTGGTTATGTGTGTGCACCTGTTGTGTATGCAGCAGCCAAACAAAAAATTCCGACGGTTATTCATGAGCAAAATAGTGTGGCCGGATTGACGAATAAGTTTTTAAGTCGTTATGTTGATAAAATTGCGATTGCTTTTGAAGCAGTTGCAAAAGATTTTCCAGCTGAAAAAGTAACGCTTGTAGGTAATCCTCGTGCGACAGAAGTTGTGCAAGCAGAAAATAACCCAGCTGTTTTAGAAGAATACGGACTAGATTTGTCAAAACGCACGGCTTTAATATTTGGTGGGAGTCGAGGTGCACGCGCCTTAAACGAAGCGATAATAGCAGCATTGCCAGAATTGGCGAAAAAAGATTATCAAGTACTTTGTGCAACAGGGGAAGTTCATTTTGAACGTATTGAGGAAGCAGCGAAGGCAGTCAATGCAACGAATGTGAAGATTGTACCATTTATATATAATATGCCAGCCGTATTGAAAAATAGTGATATTGTTGTTTCACGTGCTGGAGCAACAAGTTTGGCAGAGTTTACTGCATTAGGGTTACCATCAATTTTAATACCAAGTCCTTATGTTACAAATAATCATCAAGAAAAAAATGCACTTGCATTGGTTAATGCAGGGGCCGCAGAGATTATTCTTGAAAAAGAATTGACGGCAGCACAACTGATTAAGCAACTGGATCATTGTTTGTTAGATGAAACATATCAAAATAAAATGAAACAAGCAGCCAAACAACTCGGTTTACCAGATGCGGCGAAACAGTTATGTGATCTTGTCGTCGGTTTGACAAAATAATTGTCGCGCACAAAAGCGAGGTGAGAGCATGTCGGGTCCGAAGCAAACAAAGGTAGTTTCGATAGAAGATAAAATACCAGAATTAAAAAAATACAAAGAAAAAGTACGCAAACGTAAATTATACAGTTTGTTAGCTAGTTTTTTCTTCCTGATTTTGATTGTGCTCTTTTTCATATCACCGTTTAGTCGTGTGGATGAAGTGAAAATTGTTGATAATAAACGTCTGGCTAAAGAAGATGTTGTTAAATTATCGGGCATTGCACCGCAAGAGAGTATTTTTAAAATTAAGACTGCAAAAGTGAAAAAAACACTTGAGAAGTCTCCTTTGATTGAATCAGTTAAAATCAATCGTAAAGGTATTAATGACTATGAAATAAAGGTCGTTGAAAGTCAACCGGTTGCTTATATGTCAACTAAAAAAGGCTACATACCGCTTTTAGAGACAGGCTATTTAGATGAGTCTGATGTTTCTAAATATCCGTTAGGAAATGCACCAATACTAATTGGTTTTGAAAACAATACTAAAGTCTTAAGTGAATTAGGAAAACAATTAGAAAAAACATCATCTGAGATACGCAATTCAATGTCGGAAATAATCTTTAAACCAGAGAGCTTAAATAAAAAACGTTTGAATGTTTATATGAACGATGGTTTCAAGGTTGTAATCGCTATCAATAAGTTTGCAGAGAACTTTAAAATCTATCCTTCCATCATCGGACAAGTAAAAGATGGTTCAACAGGAGTGATTGATCTTGAAGTGGGTGCTTTTTACCAAAGTTACTACAATGAAAATAAAAAAATAAGCAAAAAAGAGCCTAATTAACCTTATATTGAAGTAATTTGCAAAAAAAGTATAGTTTTTCTTTTATTTAGCTTTTTACTAGTGTAGACTTGAATATAGGTATATCTATATAAAAGATGATTTATAAACAAAAAAATTAAAAACAGAAGCGAAGGAGGTGTCGGTGGATGAGTGGAAGTGATATGTATGTAAGTTTAGATATCGGAACATCGACAACAAAAGTAATTATTGCCGAGCATACCGATGGAAAACTAAATGTTATTGGTGTAGGTAGAGCCCCTTCTGATGGCATACGTCGTGGCACAGTTGTAGACATTGAAAAAACAGTTGAAGCTATTCGATCAGCTGTGAGTCAAGCTGAGGATATGGTAGGTGTTACAATTCAAGGTGTTGTTGTAAGCATGCTCAATTATCAAACGAATCTTTCAAGATGTCATGGCATGATTGCAATTAAAAATGAAAATAATGAAATTACGACAGATGATATACAAGATGTTATTGAAGCAGCACAAGCCATTGCAAAACCGAGTGATAGAGAAAAAATCAGCTTTGAATCATGTGTTTTTAAAGTTGATGGCGTTGAAGGAATTAGTGATCCCACAGGAATGTTTGGTGTGAGGTTAGAAGTTGAAGGAACGTTGATTACAGGTTCTAAATCGATTGTACATAACATTTTACGATGTGTTGAACGTGCGGGATTAGAAGTTACAGGGATGGTGTTACAACCGTTAGCTGCAGCTGAGACATGTTTGACAAAAGACGACAAAGATTTTGGAACAGTTTTAATCGATATCGGTGGAGGAATTACATCGGTTGGTGTTTTTGATCAAGGTCAATTGGTGGATGCGTTTGCTATCCCAGTCGGCGGCAGTCAAATCACTAAGGATATTTCAATCGGTTTAAATATTTCACTACGTCAAGCCGAACAAATTAAACTTGAACATGGGTATGCTTTTTCTGCCGATGCTAGTGAAAATGAAACGTTTGAAATTGATGTTATTGGTAGTTCTAAGGCTTTAACTATTAACCAAACGGATTTATCGGTTATAATTGAAGCAAGGTTGGAAGAGATTCTCGTAATGGTGGATGATGAACTCACTAATGCAGGTCTTAATCAACTCCCGAATGGCTTTGTGCTAACTGGTGGAACAACCGTTATACCAGGAATGATGGAAATAGCTGAACAGGTGTTTGATTCACGTGTTCGCATTGTATACCCAGACTATATAGGTGTAAGACACCCTTCGTTATCGACTGCTGTTGGACTTATCAGTCATGAAATTGAGTATGGTCAGTCAACTGAAGTGGATGAATATGAAGAAACTGGTGTAAGAGAACAACAACAAGATAAAGTCAAGGAACCTAAAGCTGAAGAAGATAAGCTCGTGAACAAAATGAAAAGAATGTTCGGTTCATTGTTTGAATAATACAAAATTAGCGACCACGTAGGAGGAAAAAATATGTTTGATTTTGATGAAACAAGAAGCTCTCTAGCCGTAATTAAAGTTATTGGTGTAGGTGGCGGAGGTAACAATGCTGTTAACCGAATGATTGAACATGGTGTACAAGGTGTTGAGTTTATTACTGTCAATACAGATGCCCAAGCATTAAACTTATCTCAAGCTGAAACACGCATGCAAATTGGTGGAAAACTAACGCGCGGTTTAGGTGCTGGTGCACAACCTGAAATTGGTAAAAAAGCAGCAGAAGAAAGCCGTGATCAAATCGAAGAAGTACTTGCAGGAGCAGATATGGTATTTGTTACAGCAGGTATGGGAGGCGGTACTGGTACTGGTGCGGCACCTGTTATTGCTCAAATCGCTAAAGAAGTTGGCGCTTTAACAGTGGGTGTGGTTACACGTCCGTTTACGTTTGAAGGACCAAAACGTTCTAAACATGCAGTTGCCGGAATCGAAGCGTTTAAAGAAGCAGTTGATACTTTGATTGTTATTCCAAACGATCGTTTGTTGCAAATTGTTGATAAAAATACACCGATGCTAGAAGCATTTAAAGAAGCGGATAATGTTTTACGCCAAGGTGTTCAAGGTATTTCTGATTTAATTGCCGTACCTGGTTTAATCAACTTGGATTTTGCCGATGTTAAAACAATTATGTCTAATCGTGGTTCAGCATTAATGGGTATTGGTTCAGCAAGCGGTGAAAACCGTGCAGCAGATGCAGCTAAAAAAGCAATTTCATCACCATTGCTAGAAGCTTCAATTGATGGAGCAAAAGGTGTTTTGATGAACATTACTGGCGCATCTAACTTGAGTTTATTTGAAGTTCAAGAAGCAGCTGAAATCGTTTCAAGTGCCTCTGATCCAGAAGTAAACATGATTTTCGGTTCTGTAATTAACGATGAACTTAATGACGAACTTGTCGTGACAGTTATCGCAACTGGTTTTTCTGAGGCAGGTAATACGCGTCAAGCAAAACCAACGTTTAATCGTCAAGCATCTCCAACGCGTGGAACAGAAGAAAAAACAAGTGAAACAACACCTGTAAATGAAACACCGCGTCACGATTTTGAAGCTGATTCTGATGATTTAGATATTCCAGCATTCTTACGTAATCGTAACCGCAATCGATAGGAGAATAGAACATGAGTATCAAAAGTAATTTTAGTGCAGTAACACACAAAATTTCAGTTTCAGCCGCAGCTGTTGGAACAAATCCACAGCTAGTAGCCGTAACTAAAACAGTGAGTAGTGATGTAATAGAAGAGCTTTATGCTTTAGGTCAACGCCATTTTGGTGAAAATAGAGCAGATGCTATTAGTGCTAAACACGATGTTTTAAATGAACGTTATCCTGATATTGTCTGGCATTTCATTGGAAGCTTACAAACGCGTAAAGTAAAAGATATTTTACCGTTTGTTTCATATATTCACTCATTAGATCGTTTGTCGCTTGCGAAAGAAATTAGTAAACGTGCCGATCGAGTGATTGATTGTTTTATTGAAGTCAATGTATCTGGTGAAGATAGTAAACATGGTTTAGTTCCTGAGGACGTTGTTTCTTTTATCGAAAAACTGCAAGAATATCAAAACATAAATATAATTGGTTTGATGACAATGGCACCATTTACATCGAATGATGATGAATTAAAAAATGTTTTTTCAAATTTAAAGACGATTCAAGAAGATGTGATAAAACAAAACTTTGAGTGGGCACCTTGTACTGAATTATCAATGGGTATGTCGAATGATTATCCGATTGCAATAAGTGCAGGAGCAACCTTTGTCAGAGTGGGTACCGAATTAGTAACGGAAATTTAAGGAGGGATTGCAATGTCGATGATGTCTAAATTCAAAGGCTTTTTCTACTTGAACGATGAGATGGAAGAAGAATATGAGGAACAAAAACAGGCGGTTAATCAACGACGAGAACCTGCACAGCAAAGTCAAGCGCAAGCTGTAAATGGAAATCAGCAACCAAATGCAACACGCAATGTAACGCCAAAAGAAAAAAAGAAAGCCGCTACTAAAAATAATGTTGTAAGAATTAATTCTGAAGTTGATGATACAAATGTTACATTACATGAACCACGTATTTATAGTGAAGTTCAAGGTATTGCAGATGCTTTGTTAAATCGTCAAGTTGTTGTTGTTAACTTACAACGTATGGATAAGGAACAATCTTTACGAATGATTGATTTCTTAAGCGGTAATATCTATGCGATAAATGGTGAAATTAAACGTTTAGGAAATAATATTTTTCTATGCGTACCTGAGAATGTAAATGTTGATGGTGCCATTTCTGAGTATATATCAAATAATGATCTTTAGATTATAAAAGAGGTGACCTAGTGGCACTATACACAATTTTTAATATTTTAATTACCCTATGTTCTGTTTATTCTTGGGCACTACTAATTTATATCTTATTAAGTTGGATACCTAATGCACAAGGTAGTAAATTCGGACAAATTTTAGGACGTATTTGTGAACCATTTTTAGAGCCATTTAGACGCTTTATACCACCAATTGGTGGCGTACTCGATATTTCACCAATCTTAGCATTAATTGTATTAAATCAATTAATTCCTCGTGGATTACAGGCGATTTTTCAATTTTTATCTGGACTCTAAGGCACATAAACACTATCCAAAAAAGAGACAGACCTTGTGTTTGTCTTTTTTTGTTTAGAGAAGGGAAATGTTATGGAAACAGTTTATCAGCATTTTAGACCATCAGAACGCGCTTTTATTGATACAGCAACAGGTTGGGTGACAAGTGCAGAAAATCAATATTCATCTTATCTCACGCCGTTTATTGATCCGCGCCAAGCCTATATTTTGAAAACGTTAGTCGCTCAAACACCTGACTTTTTATTAGAGGAGGCAGAATGGGCAAAGCAACATGAAAGAAGACGTTATTTAATTAGGCCCGACTATTACGAAGTGAGTGAAGCCGATTTTGAACTATCGTTATTATCAATTCGTTACCCGTCCAAATTTTCAACGCTAACACATCCCCATATATTAGGGGCTTTGATGAATGTTGGAATGAAACGCGAAGTTTTTGGTGATATACTTAACGTTGATCAAGCTTGGCAAATTGTTGTTGAAAAAGAAGTTGCTAATTACGTGATACTTAATTTAACTAAAATTGGTGCAATTAATGTCCAACTATCCGAAGTTGATAGTTCGGAAGCTTTAAGTGTACCTAATGATTATGAAGATCGTTTTGTTACAGTTTCATCGATGCGTTTAGATACAGTTATTGCAGGTGTCTATAATATCTCGCGTCAAAAAGTTAAAACCATGATTGAAAGTGGTCTCGTTAAAGTAAACTGGCAACAAGTTGAAAATGCAACATTTGAATGTTCTGAGAACGATATGTTATCAGTAAGGAAGCATGGTCGCATTTTAATTATTGATCAAGTTGGTAAAAGTAAGAAGGATAAATTGAAGTTAAATGTGAAGGTCAAATAATTAAATTAACAACTATAGTCAAAAGATAATGATTTATACTTGATTAGTCAGTAGTATTTGCTATATAGTAGTAAGTATAAGACATTTTAGAGCATTATACACGGAGGTGGAGAAAATGCCATTATCACCATTAGATATCCATAATAAAGAGTTCGGAAAAAAATTACGTGGGTATGATGAAGATGAAGTCAATGATTTTCTAGAGCAGGTCATTAAAGATTATGAACTGACAATAAAAGAGAAAAAAGCGTTAGCAAGTGAATTACACACGAATAAAGAGCAATTATCACATTATAAAACAATTGAATCAACATTGAACAAGTCATTAGTTATTGCACAAGATTCTGCAGATGAAACACGTAACGCTGCGCAGCGTGAAGCAGAACTCATCGTGAGAGAAGCGCAAAATAATGCGTCTGAAATTGTGAATGAAGCCTTAACTAAAACACATCGTTTAGCTGTAGAGATTGAAGAGTTAAAACGTCAATCAAAAGTATTCCGTGAACGTTTACGTTTACTTGTTACGACTCAGTTAGACATGTTAGAGCACGAGGATTGGTCAACATCATTAGAATATGATGAAAACGTTGAAGAGCGTGTCACAGATGCTTATGGTGAAGCCAAAGAAGCTGACTTTAATACAGCTCAAGAAAAACCAACTGCTTTAATTGATGAATCATCAGATAATTCAACTAAAGAAGTTCCTGCAAAAGATTAAGCGACGATTGGAACGTTAATAGAAGAGGCGGACAAACAGCGATTTGACGAATGGTGGAAGGTCAAACAAACGCACAACTATTATAAATCATCCATGAGCTGCTCTGCTGAAATTAAGTAAGCTGAGCCGTAGCCACTGCGTTAAAGTGTCGAGTGAGTACATTTTTAGTCGAGCTAGTGATAGCCGTGCTAATAAGGGTGGTACCGCGAGTGAGTCTCGTCCCTTTTTCAAGGGAGGGGACTCTTTTATTTTGAGAACGATTAATTAGGAGGAATAGACAAATGGAGTATAAAAAAACACTATTAATGCCGAAAACAGCTTTCCCAATGCGTGGCGGTTTACCAAATAAAGAGCCTAAAATGCAAGAAGATTGGGCAGCTATGAACCTATACGAAGCGGTTCAAGAAAAAAATGCAGGAAAACCAACATTTATTTTACATGATGGACCACCTTATGCAAATGGCGCGATCCATACCGGCCATGCAATGAATAAAATTATCAAAGATATGATTGTTCGTTATAAAGGGATGTCAGGTTATTCTTCACCTTATGTTCCAGGTTGGGATACACATGGTTTACCGATTGAGCAACAATTAGCTAAAAAAGGTGTTAAACGTAAAGAAATGTCACCTGTTGAGTTCCGTGAATTGTGTGAAAAATATGCACGTGAACAAATTGATATCCAACGCACTGGTTTTAAACGCTTAGGTGTTCAAGCTGAGTGGGATAATCCTTATATCACATTAGACCCTGTGTTTGAATCAAATGAAATTAAAGTATTTGGTCAAATGGCTGAAAAAGGTTACATCTACCGCGGTAAAAAACCCGTTTATTGGTCACCGTCAAGTGAGTCTGCTTTAGCTGAAGCAGAGATTGAATATGCTGATGTTACAAGCCCATCACTTTATGTTGCCTTTAACGTTAAAGATGGTAAAGGTATCGTTGATAATGATGCTGAATTTGTAATCTGGACAACAACACCATGGACATTGCCTGCAAACGTGGCAATTTCTGTTAATCCGGCATTTAATTATGTTGAAGTTGCTGTTGCTGACCGTAAATTTATCGTTGCTGAAGGTTTATTACCAGCTGTTTCTGAAACATTAGGATGGGAAGAAACAACAGTCTTAAAAACATTCAAAGGTAGCGAATTAGAATATGTTACAGCACAACATCCTTTCTACGACCGTGATTCTTTACTTATCGTTGGTGACCACGTCACGCTTGATGCAGGTTCAGGTTGTGTCCATACAGCTCCAGGACACGGGGAAGACGATTATTTCGCTTCACTTTCATACAAATTAGAAGTTATCTCACCAGTTGATGGTCGTGGTATCTATACAGATGAAGCGCCAGGCTTCGAAGGTGTTTATTATGAAAAAGCCAACCCTATGATTATTGAATTATTGGAAGAAAAAGGGCGCTTGCTTAAATTAGATTACTTCTCACATAGTTATCCACATGATTGGCGTACCAAAAAACCAGTTATCTATCGTGCAACACCACAATGGTTCGCTTCAATCGATGCTTTCCGTGAAGAAATTTTAGAAGCGATTGCCGGTGTTGACTGGGTTCCAGCGTGGGGCGAGCAACGTCTACACAACATGGTACGTGACCGTGGCGATTGGGTTATTTCACGTCAACGTGCTTGGGGTGTGCCATTGCCAATTTTCTATGGTGAAAACGGCGATGCAATTATTACAAAAGAAACAATTGCTCACCTTGTACCACTATTCCGTGAATACGGTTCAAACGTATGGTTTGCTCGTGAAGCAAAAGATTTATTACCAGAAGGCTTTACACATCCATCAAGTCCAAACGGTACATTTACAAAAGAAACGGATATCATGGATGTATGGTTTGATTCAGGCTCTTCACATGAAGGCGTACTAAATGAACGTGATTACTTAAGTCGTCCAGCCGATCTTTACTTTGAAGGTTCGGATCAATACCGTGGTTGGTTTAACTCATCAATTACAACAGGGGTTGCAATCAATGGTAAATCACCTTATAAACAAATCTTAAGTCATGGTATGGTATTAGACGGTAAAGGCCGTAAAATGAGTAAATCAATTGGTAATACAGTTGACCCTAATAAAATCATGAATCAAATGGGTGCTGATATCTTACGTCTTTGGGTATCTTCATCGGATTATCAAGCAGATGTTCGTATTTCAGATGATATCTTAAAACAAGTAGCGGATGTTTATCGTAAAATCCGTAACACATTCCGTTTCTTACTAGGAAATACTTCTGATTTTAATCCAACGACAGATGCTGTTGCTTATGACAAATTGTCGGAAGCTGATCAGTACATGTTAGCAACATATAATCGTTTAGCGCGCCAAATTGATGAAGCATACAACAAGTATGAGTTCTCAACAGTATACCGTGCGGTAAACAATTTTGTAACAACGGACTTAAGTAACTTCTACTTGGATTTTGCGAAAGATGTTGTTTACATTGAAGCAGAGGAAAGCGCTGCGCGTCGTAGTATGCAAACCGTATTTTATACCATTGCAAAAGGTTTAACACAATTATTAGCACCCTTGTTACCTCATACTGCGGATGAAATTTGGTCGTATCTTGAATTTGAAACAGCGAAAAGTGTTCATTTAACTGATTTTGAATTGGTTGCTGAAACAGCTGAACAAACACAATTGATTGAAAAATGGACACGTTTTATGACATTGCGTGATGTGGTTCAAAAAGCATTAGAAGAAGCTCGTAACGAAAAGTTAATTGGTAAATCATTGATGGCGAAAGTTACTATCTATGCAGATCAAGCAACATCAGATCTTATCAATAGCATTAATAATGATGTGAAACAACTCTTAATCGTCAGCGATTTTGAAGTTGTTGTTGGCACTGAAAATGCACCTGAAACAGCAACTAAAGGCGATAATGTCGCTGTTGTTGTTACAGCAGCAACAGGTGAAACATGTGAACGTTGCCGCGTTGTAAAAACAGACGTTGGTACTCATGCAGAGCACCCAACACTTTGTGGTAACTGTGCATCAATCGTTGAAGAACATTATGCAGATGTTGACCTAGAAGCATAAACATCAATGTAAAAAGCAGTATACGCAGCCACACTCTTGTGTGGCTGTTTTTTTTTGCTGACATTGTTGCGAATGTATTCGCTTTACGAAAGTAGTATGGGTGCTGAGATTGTTGCGGATTTATTCGCTTTATGAGGACAGTATGGGTGCTAATATCGTAGCGGATTTATCCGCTTTACGAGAGTAGTATGGGACGGAGCGCAAGCGAGTACCACTCCTTCAAGAAAGCGAGTACCACTCCTTCTGTTAATTAATTAATTAAGAGCACTAATCCTTAAGTTAATGTCGTAAGGTCACAACTATTTCTGTTAATAGCGTAAGAGTACCAATCTCTAAAGCGAGCGAGTACCATGTCATCAGTCAATCAATTAACTACCATTCATTTGAATTGTTGAAGTCGTATTTCAGGTGAATATTTTTTCAAGGTTAGTATACTGCGTTTCATTTTCGAAGAAATCAAAGCATACTTAGCCCATTCTCAATATGAGTTGAGTATAAACTTGATCTTTTTATTCCAAGTTGTTATCGCAGTCTATGATTTTGGTGGAATGCTGTTGTTTTAAACATAATACAAGGTGAAATTCACCTTGTATTTGAGCAAATTAGACGTCATTTGGTAGTTGTAAAATAAAATATGTTACAATTAATTTAAAGAGTGACAACACAGAAAGGGCGTATAGAAATGATAATTAATTTAAAAAAAGTCCATGGTTCAAGCAATGATTTCTATATCATTGATGAAAATGGCCTTGAGACACCTCTGACGGAAGAAAGTCGTCGCCAGTTAGCATTGAACTTATGTGACCGTGAACATGATCTTGGAGGAGCTGATGGCATTCTCTATGTATCTGACAGTGAAGTAGCCTTAGCAAAAATGCGTGTGATTAATTCAGATGGTTCAGAAGCTTCGATGTGTGGAAATGGTTTGCGAACTGTTGCACGTTATTTAGCAGAAAAAGCAGATAAAAAACAATTTAAAGTAGAAACGATGAAAGCCGTATTAAATGTTGCGGAAGATAAGCCTTTAGCTCAGGGAGTACCTACTTATTGCGTTGAGATTTCACCCGTTTCTTTCGAAAAAGAAAGTTTACCGTTAAATTGGACAGCTTCGCAATTGATTGATGCAGAAGTGCCAGCTTTTTCAGAAACTTTGACCTACTCTGCGGTATCGGTTCCTAATCCGCACTTAATTAGCTTTGTTGAACCAGCTGATTTTGCTGAACAAGAGCAATTGTCAACTTGGTTAAATAGTGACAATCCCTATTTCCCTGACGGTGTGAATGTTAGTTATGTACAAGCGATTGATAGTGATACTATTTTTGTTAAAACGTTTGAACGTGGGGTTGGTTTTACCAATGCATGCGGAACAGCAATGTCGGCAAGTAGTTTGATGGCACGCTTACTTAACGGTGGTGAAATGACAAAAAAAGTGGATGTATATAACCCTGGAGGTCGTGTGCAATGCCAGGTGTATCAAACAGATGAGGGTTACACGATTGATTTGATTGGCAATGCAACATTCAGTTTTGACGCTAAAATTGTTATTTCAGAAGACTTCAAAAAATCAACGGTAATCGAACAGGTGAAGACAGACGAAGAAATTGCCTATCAAAAGATGGCAGCAGAAGCGGCACGTTTTGTAGCAGAGCACCAACACGCTTAAATATCAGACTAAAGACTGATATAGCAGGTAATTACGTGTTCTAGTGGTTAAATTATGCTAGAATGAGTAGAGATTCTTAAAGAATCATATCAGATTGTAATTACGAGGTGAAAGCATGTTAACAAAAAAACAAAGTGTTTGGCGCTATGTGATGGCGGGACTTTTCTTTATTGTCTTTTTATATGTCGCAGCAGCTGTTGCTGCAAATGCGCTCTGGATTCAACAATTCGATCAAACAATACGAACAGTGGCCCAGACATTCCAACCAGATAAGCTTACAGGGTTTATTGAAACGGCCACAGATTTTGCCGGCGTTAAAGGCATGATTACTTTAACGGCTATTGTAGCCGTAATATTAGCTTGCTACCGTCGTTTTTTATTCGCTGGCTGGTTAGCAATTAATATGCTTTTTGGTGCAAGTGGTATTAACTTTATTTTCAAAAATTTATTTCAGCGTGACCGACCAGCAGGGATGTTGATTGAACAGGGTGGATATAGCTTTCCTAGTGGGCACACGATGGCGATTACTACTTTTACATTAAGTTTAGTTTTTATCTTAACGTATAATAATCGCCGTTATCGTCGAGCATTATTATTGCTGTCAGCACTATTAATTATTTTTATTGGTTTTACACGGGTATATTTAGGTGTCCATTATCCGAGCGATATTCTAGGTGGTTTTATGTTAAGTTGTTGTTATATGTTAGTCGCAACAACGTACTTTAGACAATTTAGTGCTAGAATAGAACGCAAATTAGAAACACACGGTATTAAAGAAGCGCAACATCATAAGCAGGAAAACAAGCCATAAGCAAATGGGAAATCTATTGAATTTAATTCAGTAGGTTTTTTTGTGCAGAAAATACACAGCTGTTGTTGATATCATGCTATTTAACTTATAGAATAAGAGTTCTAAATCGATTAACGTCATGATAACTGTTGACTGTTGAAAATACGTGTGTTAAATTATTACCTGTAAGTAAACGTTAGTATAATTATAAAATAATATTTAGGCAGATAGTTGAAAATGAGTAACAACTGCCAAATATATATTATAAAGGGGTTTTATTCCAATAAGAATATGAATCCTTTATAGTATGAAAAGAAGGCTATGTTTCTAGAATAAGACTTAGTTGACAATCATATTATAGACTTTTTTGGGAGGTTTTAGACGATGCAAAAAGGTAAGGTGAAATGGTTTAATTCAGAAAAAGGCTTTGGCTTTATCGAAGTCGAAGGCGGTAGTGATGTTTTTGTGCATTTTAGTGCTATCCAAGGTGAAGGTTTTAAGACGTTGGATGAAGCTCAAGAAGTTGAGTTTGAGATCGTTGAAGGTGAACGAGGTCTTCAAGCAGAAAATGTAATTAAATTATAAAAAAGAGGGCAAGCAACCTTATTTTTCTAGTTGCTTGTTTTTTTATGCTTTTTTGAGATGAATAGCCTTTAAAATAAACGATGGAAACGCTTACTTATAAGGATTTTGCAAAAATGTATTTATAACGAAATGAGATTGATTTGTTATAAAAAGGACGAGATACATATCAAATTTAGAATTTTCTGAATATTCAATTGACTATTTGACCAGTAATGTATAGAATAATAAATATCTTAATAATACAAAACAAAAAGGAGTTTTTTCTTATGAAACGTTGTCATTCAAACCAATCTATTTTAGTCATTTTATTACTTAGCTAGGGCTCATAACATCGTTTGTAAAAAAACGAATGTTTATTGGGTCCCGATTGCGTTTGAATGGGGCTCCTCGAAACCCATTCATTGAATGGGTTTTTTATTTTTAAAATTAACAGATACTATATAAGGGGTGTTAGACATGAGAAGTGATGAAATCAAAGTAGGCGACGATCGTGCGCCAGCCAGAAGTTTATTAAGAGCAACAGGTCAGGTTAGAAGTGATAATGATATGAAGAAACCTTTTATCGCTATCTGTAATTCATATATTGATATCGTACCAGGTCATGTTCATTTACGAGAGTTAGCAGATGTTGCCAAAGAAGCGATTCGTGAAGCAGGCGGCATTCCATTTGAATTTAATACAATTGGCGTTGATGACGGTATCGCAATGGGGCATATCGGTATGCGTTATTCGCTTCCAAGCCGTGAGTTAATTGCAGACTCAGCTGAAACAGTAATTAATGCTCATTGGTTTGATGGTGTATTTTATATTCCCAACTGCGATAAAATTACGCCAGGTATGTTATTAGCAGCTATGAGAACAAACGTACCGGGGATTTTTTGTTCAGGTGGCCCGATGAAAGCAGGGTTATCATCAACAGGAAAAGCACTCACCCTTTCATCAGTATTCGAGGGTGTTGGCGCCTTTAAAGAAGGTAAAATGTCGAAAGAAGAGTTTTTAGAACTTGAAGCAGAGGCCTGTCCAACCTGTGGATCATGCGCAGGAATGTTCACTGCTAACTCAATGAACTGTTTGATGGAAGTACTTGGTTTAGCAATTCCAGGAAATGGTACAACATTAGCAGTATCCGATGAACGTCGTGAATTAATTCGTCAATCAGCTTTTCACTTAATGCATCTTGTAAAAAATGATATTAAACCACGTGACATTGTTACCAAAGAAGCAATTGATGATGCTTTTGCATTGGATATGGCAATGGGTGGGTCAACAAATACTGTTTTGCACACGTTAGCAATCGCTAGTGAAGCAGGTATTGAGTATGACTTAGCAAGCGTTAATGAAATTGCTGAACGCATCCCTTATCTTTCTAAAATTGCACCAAGTTCTGCCTACTCAATGCATGATGTTCATGAGGCAGGCGGAATTTCAGCCATCATTAAGGAATTGGTTGATAAAGGTGATGCGATTCATCCAGATCGTATTACTGTTACAGGTAAAACATTACGAGAAAATGTTGCGGATGCTAAAATTCTCAATACAGATGTTATTCATCCGAAAGAGAACCCTTATAGTAAAACAGGTGGTTTATCAATTTTATATGGAAACATTGCGCCACAAGGTTCAGTTATTAAAGTAGGTGGTGTTGATCCAAGTGTTACCAAATTTGTAGGTAAAGCCATTTGTTTTGATTCACATGATGAAGCCGTTGCAGCAATTGATGATCACCGAGTAGGTGAAGGACATGTTGTTGTTATCCGCTATGAAGGACCTAAAGGTGGACCAGGCATGCCTGAAATGTTAGCACCTACTTCTTCTATAGTTGGACGAGGACTTGGAAAAGATGTTGCACTTATTACAGACGGTCGTTTTTCAGGAGCCACGCGTGGGATAGCTATTGGTCATGTATCTCCTGAAGCAGCAGCTGGTGGACCTATCGCTTTAATTGAAGATGGTGATACGATTGAAATTGATTTACCCTCAAGAACAATGGAATTGTTAGTGTCGGATGAAGTATTAGCGGAAAGACGCACACACTTAAAACGTTTCAAACCAAAAGTATTAACTGGTTGGCTTGCTCGTTATTCAGTAATGGTTACAAGCGCAAATACCGGTGGGATAATGCAAATTCCAGAAGAATTGATTTAAGGAAAGGAGAGATGACAATGTTGCAACAGACGGTACGTGTCAAAAATGGGGCAGAATGGTTAATTGAGTGTTTGAAAAAGGAAGCAGTCGAGATGATTTACGGCTACCCAGGTGGCGCAGTATTACCACTCTATGATGCACTTTATGAAAGTGGGGTGAAGCATATTCTGGCACGCCACGAACAAGGTGCCATTCATGCTGCTGAAGGATATGCTCGAATCACAGGTAAAGCAGGAGTGGTAGTCGTCACAAGTGGTCCTGGAGCAACAAATGTTGTGACTGGTCTTGCAGATGCATTAGCAGATTCATTACCATTAGTAGTCATTACTGGACAAGTTGCAACAGGTGTTATTGGAACAGATGCCTTTCAAGAAGCCGATGTTGTCAACATGACCTCTCCAATTACCAAACATAGTTTTCAAGTCAGGGATGCAAAAGATATTCCTAATATCGTAAAACAAGCATTTTATATCGCACAAACAGGTCGGCCCGGACCAGTTGTTATTGATTTACCGAAAGATATGATGATAGCAACAGTAACGGAACCGGCTATTCTACAGGAATTGGAAAATTACCAGGTGCCGCATCAACCAAATAAAGTTCAAATTGATGCCGTCGCCACACTCCTTAAAACAAGTAAGCGTCCGATTATTCTTGCAGGAGCTGGAGTAAATGGTGCATTCGCAAAAGATGAATTGACGGAATTTTCTAATAAAACAAACATTCCTGTCATCAATACATTGCTTGGTTTAGGTAATATATCACCCGATAGTCCATTAGCATTTGGAATGGCAGGTATGCATGGGAATTATGCAGCCAATCGTGCGATTTATGAATGTGATGTTTTATTAGCAATTGGTGCTAGATTTGATGATCGTTTAGTGGGTGCACAAGAACATTTTGCAGCAGGCGCTAAGATTGTTCACATCGATATTGATCCATCAGAAATTGATAAAGTATTTAAAGCAACAATCGGAATCGTTGCAGACGCTAAAGCCGCTTTAATCGCCTTAAATCAGCTGTCAATAAATACAGCAGATGAAGGGGAATGGCTTGAACGTTTACAAAGCTATAAAGTAAAACACCCTTTAGGTTATGAAGCATCCCAAAATAATGTCATTAAACCACAAGCTGTAATTGAAGCAATTAGTGAAGAAACCAAGGGAACTGCCATTGTTTCAACTGATGTTGGACAACATCAAATGTGGACAGCGCAATTTTATAAATTTAAAGAAGAACGTGCTTTAATTTCCAGTGGTGGCTTAGGAACAATGGGCTTTGGATTACCTGCTGCGATTGGTGGGCAAATGGCTAATCCAGACAGGATGGTTGTCGCGATTGTGGGTGATGGTGGCTTCCAAATGACTTTGCAGGAATTGGCTCTTTTGAAAGAGTTCAACCTTAACATTAAAGTATTCATTCTGAATAATGCCTCTCTCGGAATGGTGAAGCAGTGGCAACATCAATTCTACGAACAACGCTACAGCGAATCGGTTTTTGATGGTCAACCCGATTTTGTTAAATTAGCAGAGGCATATGGCATTACAGGAAAAAGAATCACACAAGCAGATAAAGTAGCCACTCAGGTGGCAGCAGTATTTGCAATCCCAGGTCCGGTTGTTGTGGATGTACATATTAATCAAACAGAAACAGTCACACCAATGGTGCCTCCAGGCAAAGGTATTCATCAAATGGAAGGAGTTGTGGGAAAATGAAACGCATTCTAATTGCAAGATTATCAGATTCACCCGGTGTATTAAATCGAGCGATCAATGCTATTTCAAAACGATTTATTAACATTGAAAGTATCGCCGTAGGACAAACTGCAGAGGAAAATAAATCACAATTAACATTAGTTGTTCATGTTGAGGATATTGAATCCTGTGATCATCTGGTGAAATTACTTAACAAGCAAGTCGATGTGATGGAGGCAAAAGATATCACAGATGATAATGTGTTAACCCGTGAATTAGCAATCGTTGATGTAGCAGTTAATTACTCTGCTATCGCAGATTTACTCGTATCGTTTCAAGTAGCTATTTTAGCAGAAGAAACTGACAATACGGTCATTCAAGCAACAGGAACACATCAGCAAATTGAAGATTTTATTGAAATTTTAAAACCGTACACTATTACACAACTCACACGAACAGGCATCGCCGGTTTTGTGAAAACACACTAATTTGTGATTTCGCCGTTAAGGCTTATCAATATAAAAAATTGAACATACAACCAGGAGGTAAGGAAAATGGTAAAAGTTTATTATGATGATTCAGTAAAAGAAGATACACTCAAAGGCAAAAAAGTAGCAGTGATTGGATATGGTTCACAAGGACATGCACATGCACAAAATTTACGTGACAATGGTCATGACGTTATTATCGGTATTCGTGCGGGTAAGTCAGCAGACAGTGCAAAAGCAGATAACTTTGAGGTGTTTTCAGTAGCAGAAGCAAGTAAACAAGCAGAAGTTGTAATGGTACTTTTACCAGATGAAACACAAGGTTCAATTTACGAAAATGAAATTAAAGATAATCTTGAAGCAGGAAACTCACTCGTATTTGCACATGGCTTCAACATTCATTATGATGTTATCCAACCACCCGCAGATGTTGATGTTTTCTTAGTAGCACCTAAAGGGCCAGGACATCTTGTGCGCCGTACCTTTACTGAAGGAAGCGCAGTTCCTTGTTTGTTCGCAGTGTATCAAGATGCAACAGGAGGCGCTACTCAAACGGCATTGTCATATGCTAAAGGCGTTGGAGGCACACGTGCAGGTGTTATTGAAACGACATTTAAAGAAGAAACAGAAACGGATCTTTTTGGTGAACAAGCCGTTCTTTGTGGAGGTACAACACATTTAGTACAAGCAGGCTTTGAAACGTTAGTTGAAGCAGGTTACCAACCGGAACTCGCTTACTTTGAGGTATTGCATGAATTGAAATTAATCGTTGACCTTATGTATGAAGGTGGTATGGAAAAAATGCGTAACTCAATCTCTAACACAGCTGAGTATGGCGATTATGTTTCAGGACCACGCGTTGTAACAAGCGAGGTTAAAGCACATATGAAAGATGTATTAACTGATATTCAGAATGGTAACTTCGCTAAAGGATTTATCGATGATAATAAAAACGGCTTTAAAGAATTCCATCGTATGCGCGCCGAACAAAAAGGACACCAAATTACTGAAGTCGGTAATAAACTCCGCGATATGATGCCATTTATTGATCAAAATAAATAGTGAAAACGAAAACAGACCATTCAATGGCAGCGATATTGGAGAATAATAAAAGTAAAACAAACCGTTTAGAACTGAAGAGATTGTAAAGACTTTTTTCTCAAATACATGATTAAAAATAAACTTAAAAACGAAATGAAAGGGGTGTAGGTCATGAAAAAAATTCAAATTTTTGATACAACATTGCGAGACGGCGAACAAACGGCGGGGGTGAGTTTTAATTTACAGGAGAAAGTGCAAATGGCTCAACAGCTCGAAAAACTAGGCGTGGATGTCATGGAAGCTGGTTTTCCTATCGCATCACCAGGCGATTTTGAATGTGTTCGAACAATCGCTCAAACCGTTAAAAACAGTTCGGTTACTGGCCTCGCGCGTTGCGTTGAAGCGGACATTCAACGGGCCTATGATGCTGTTAAAGTAGGAGTATCTCCACAAATTCATACTTTTTTAGCAACAAGCCCCATTCATCGTGAGTTTAAGTTGAAAATGTCTCAAGCCGAAGTTCTGGCATCGATTGAACATCACGTGCGTTATGCAAAGCAGTTTGTTGATATGGTGCAATTCTCACCAGAGGATGCCACACGAACAGAACCTGAATTTTTGGTTCGTGCGATTCAAACTGCGATTAATGCAGGTGCACGTGTCATCAATGTGCCAGATACAGTTGGTTTTACTAATCCAAAAGAATTTGGCGAACTTTTTGCTTATCTTAGAACAGAAGTCCAAGGCTTTGAGGATGTTATATTTTCCTCACACTGTCATGATGACTTGGGAATGTCAGTCGCAAATTCATTAGCAGCTATTGAAAATGGAGCATCACGTATTGAATGTACAATTAATGGTATCGGTGAACGTGCAGGTAATACCGCTTTAGAAGAAATTGCAGTTGCGCTACATATTCGAAAAGATCATTATCAAGCAGAAACAAATATCGTACTTAATCAGTTGAAACAAACGAGCGATTTGGTGAGCCGTATGTCAGGTATGGCCGTTCCAAGGAATAAAGCAATTATTGGAGGCAACGCGTATGCCCATCAATCAGGAATTCATCAAGATGGTTTCTTGAAAAATCCAAGCACGTATGAAATTATTACACCTGAACTTGTGGGGGTGTCAAAATCATCGCTTGTATTAGGAAAACTATCAGGACGACATGCTTTATTTACACGATTGGAAGAAATCGGATTCTTAATTGAACCGGCTGAGCAAAGCGCAATTTTTAGTCGTTTTAAACAACTTGCAGATGTTAAGAAAGAAGTCAGTGATGACGATCTTCGTGCAATGATGTCTGGACATTTATATCAAGATGAGGATTTTTGTCAGCTGAAATCACTTGATGTACATTATAATTCAGCAACACAACAATTGGCAGAGGTGACCATTACAACGGAAACAGGTGTCGATATTAAAGGCTCTGCTACAGGAGCAGGTAGTATTGAAGCTGTATATAACGTCATCGATCAATTGATGGGCGAAGAAGTTACGTTAACAGATTATCGCATTCAATCAATTACACCAGGAATGGATGCCCAAGCAGAAGTACATGCACTCATTTCAGCAACCGATGGCTCGACTTATCATGGGGTAGGTATTGATCATGATGTGTTAAATGCTTCAGCACGCGCCTATCTTCAAGCATTTTCAAAACGCCGTATCGCAACAAAAAAAAGTAAGAGTGAGGTTGAAGCGTAATGACATTTCGAGTAGTTGTATTGCCCGGTGATGGGATTGGACCAGAAATAATGGCGGTAACAGAAAAAATAGTCGCGCAAGTTTTAGCGCACTCACATCAAACAATTCTATTCGAACACCAACTATTCGGAGGAGCAGCGATTGATGCTGTCGGAGAGCCTTTTCCAGTTGAAACTCAAACAGCAATTGATAAAAGTGACGCTGTTTTGTTAGGTTCAGTAGGTGGGCCTAAATGGGATGAAGCACCAGAAAGGCCTGAAATGGGACTGTTGGCATTACGCAAAAAAATGGGTGTATTTGCCAATGTAAGGCCACTCCAAATTTTTCCAGCTGTTCGACACCTTTCACCATTGCGTGAAGAGCGATTAGAAGGTGTAGATTTTGTTGTTGTCCGTGAATTATTAGGAGGCTTGTATTTTGGTACACCCAAATATTTTAATGAGACAGAAGGTGTTGATACATTACGCTATGATAAGGCAAGTATTGAGCGGATTGTTCATTATGCCTTTAACCTTGCGAGACAACGCCGAAAAAAATTGACAAGTATTGATAAAGCGAATGTTTTGGCGACAAGTAAATTATGGCGACAAACAGTTGAAGAAATTGCAGTTGACTATCCTGATGTCACTTTAGAACATCTTTATGTTGATGCCGCAGCGATGCACATGATTCAAGCACCCGCACGATTTGATGTGATTGTAACAGAGAATATGTTTGGTGATATTTTAAGTGATGAAGCGAGCGTATTAGGTGGTTCATTAGGGTTGTTACCCTCAAGTTCACATGCAGAAGCAGGACGTCCGGCGTTATATGAACCCATTCATGGTTCGGCACCTGATATAGCAGGTAAGGATTTTGCAAACCCAATAGGGATGCTTTTATCTGCAGCGATGATGTTGAGACAATCGTTCCAACTAGAAAACGAAGCAAAACAAATTGAAATAGCTGTCGAAACAGCATTATCTGAAGGTGTTTTAACGAAAGATTTAGGTGGGACAGCAACAACCACTATTTTTGCAAATAAAATAACAGAAATCATTGAAAGGAGTGCCAAATAATGTCAAAACAAACATTGTTCGATAAGCTTTGGGAACGTCATGTCCTCTATGGAAAAGAAGGTGAACCGCAATTATTATATATTGATCTTCATTTAATTCATGAAGTGACATCACCACAAGCTTTTGAAGGTTTACGAATGACTCATCGTTCAGTACGTCGACCAGATCGTACATTTGCGACGATGGATCATAATGTCCCGACTGAAGATATTTTCAATATTCAAGATTTAGTAGCAAAAAAACAAATAGATGCATTGAGTAAAAACTGTGAAGAATTTGGAATCGAATTAGCTGATATGGGAAATGAACGTCAAGGAATTGTGCATATGGTAGGACCGGAAACAGGCTTGACGCAGCCAGGCAAAACAATTGTTTGTGGCGATAGTCATACAGCAACACATGGCGCATTTGGAGCACTAGCATTTGGGATTGGAAGCAGTGAAGTTGAACATGTATTTGCAACACAAACACTGTGGCAAACTAAACCTAAACGGATGGGTGTACATATAACAGGGGACCTAAAACCAGGTGTGTATGCGAAAGACATTATTTTAGCGTTGATCGCCCAAAATGGGGTTTCATTTGGGACTGGATATGCTGTTGAATTTTATGGTGAGACTGTTGAAAAAATGACAATGGATGAACGTATGACGATTTGTAATATGGCGATTGAAGGCGGAGCCAAAATGGGCATGATGGCACCAGATAATACAACCTATAACTATGTGACAGGTCGTGAATATGCTCCCACAAATATAACAGAGAAGATAGCAGACTGGCAGGAACTTTATACGGACGAGGATGCGGAATTTGATACAATTGTTACTTTAGATGCAGCAGAACTAGCACCGTATGTAACCTGGGGGACAAACCCTGAAATGGGCGTGCCGATTACTGCAGCTTTCCCACAAATTAAAAATAGTAACGATGAACGCGCTTATCAATACATGGATTTAGCACCTGGTCAAAAAGCAGAAGAAATTGAATTGGGCTATGTCTTTATTGGGTCCTGTACAAACGCTCGTTTGTCTGATTTGACAGAAGCCGCCCGAATGATCCGGGGACGTAAAGTAAAAGAACATATACGTGCGATGGTTGTTCCTGGTTCGAGAGGCGTGCGAAATGCAGCAGAAGCAGTAGGCTTAGATAAAATTTTTAAAGAGGCAGGATTTGAATGGCGTGAGCCCGGTTGTTCAATGTGTCTTGGAATGAATCCGGACCAAGTTCCTGATGGCGTGCATTGCGCCTCTACTTCAAATCGTAACTTTGAAGGGCGTCAAGGAAAAGGTGCACGTACACACCTCGTTTCACCAGCAATGGCAGCTGTTGCGGCAATCCACGGACACTTTGTTGATGTGCGTTTTGAGGAGGGGATCATACATGAAACCGTTTAAAATACATGAAGGAACAACTGTAGCACTGATGAACGATAATATTGATACTGATCAAATTATCCCGAAACAATTTTTGAAGCGGATTGAACGTACTGGTTTTGGTCGTTTTTTATTTGATGAATGGCGTTTTTTACCAGGTCATCAACCCAACCCTGATTTTCCACTCAATGCAGCAGAGCGTCAAGGCGCTTCAATCTTAATTAGTGGAGAGAACTTCGGTTGTGGATCAAGTCGAGAGCATGCACCTTGGGCATTAACTGATTATGGCTTCGATTGTATTATTGCAGGTAGTTTTGCTGATATCTTTTTTAGTAATTGCACTAAAAATCGATTGTTGCCTATTGTATTACCTTTGAAAGAACGAGAAGAACTAGCAGCTTTGCCAGGAACAGCAAAAGTTATGATTGATTTGGAACAGCAAGTCATTACCGCTGAAAATAAGCAGTATCCCTTTGAAATCAACCAAAAGGTTAAAGAAAAACTCGTCGGAGGCTTAGATGATATTACACTGACATTGACACACGAAGATGTTATTCAAGCCTACGAACAAAAACATGATGTAAGGAGGTAAAAGTATGTATACAGCCACACAAGCCGCAAAAATTGATGCTGCTCATCTTGTTTTAAAAGATGTTGTGCGTCATACACCATTGGAACACGATGTTTATTTATCACAAAAGTATAATTGTAATGTGTATTTAAAGCGCGAAGATTTACAGACAGTACGTTCATTTAAATTACGAGGTGCCTACTATGCGATTAGTCGCTTGTCAAAAAAACAACGCGAATTTGGCGTAACTTGTGCGAGTGCCGGAAATCATGCACAGGGTGTGGCGTATACATGCGACCGCCTACAAATGAAAGCTGTTATTTTTATGCCAACCACAACCCCCAATCAAAAAGTATCACAGGTACGCTTTTTTGGAGGGAAATACATAGAAATTATGTTGGTCGGCGATACGTTTGATGCCTGTTCAAAAGCAGCGAAAGACTATACAGAAACACATCAAATGACATTTATTCCACCCTTTGATTCTGAAGATATCATCGCAGGTCAAGGAACTGTTGCCGTTGAAATTTTAGAAGATGCAGATGTTAAAATGGATTATGTTGTCGCAACAATTGGCGGGGGCGGCTTAATTTCAGGAGTAGGCAGTTATTTCCATGAAAAAAGTCCCGATACAAAGGTTATTGGTGTAGAACCTTTGGGCGCAGCTTCTATGCATGCAGCACTTCACGCTGGCGAAGTAGTAAAATTACCTGTCATTGATAAATTTGTTGATGGCGCTGCTGTTGCAGAGGCTGGAAAACTAACCTATGGTTATTGTCGCAAATTTGTAGATGATATCTTTTTGGTACCAGAAGGCCAAGTGTGCACAACTATTTTAGAAATGTACACTAAGTTAGCAATTGTTGCAGAACCAGCAGGAGCACTAAGCGTATCAGCCTTGGAACAACTAAAACCACAAATTGAAGGCAAAAATGTGGTTTGTATTGTTAGTGGTGGTAATAATGACATCAATCGGATGAAGGAAATGGAAGAGCGTTCGTTGATGTTTGAAGGTTTACAACATTATTTCATTGTTAATTTTCCTCAAAGGGCAGGTGCATTAAAAGAATTTATTAGCCTTGTACTAGGTCCACAAGACGACATTACGAAATTTGAATACACAAAAAAAGTAAATAGAGGACAAGGCCCTGTTATTATCGGTATTTTATTGAAAGATAAAGCAGATTATAATGTGATGCTAAAACGACTTGCGGGTTACGATTCAAACTATATCCCCGTTAATGATAACCCGATGCTGTATACATTGTTGGTTTGATTTTTTATTAATAGGAAATTTTTAAGACAACGCGCTGACAAATGTTAGCGCGTTGT
>NZ_JAFYUW010000006.1:0-4593 GCF_017549435.1 Brochothrix sp. | reverse complement strand
CCAATAACAACACCGACTGCTAAATCTAATACGTTGCCTTTAAGCGCAAATTCTTTAAATTCTTTCCACATATGTATATACCTCCTTTAGTAATATTCCTTACAATTTTAATTATCGGATATAATAATGATTAAATCAAATTTTTTTTCGAAAATTAAGCAAAAAAGCGTAAAAAAATATAGTCATACGCGTAAATTAAAGGGGAGAATGAAAGTGAATCTGACTATTTTTAATGATAAAAGGCTTTTTGTGGAAGTATTAAGTAAAGTTTGTTCACGTCATATGCAAAGATGTGTATAATAAAGGGGTACAAAAAATAGCATTGAAGCGAGAGGAAGTTTAATTATGACAACTAATTATCCCGATGATAGCTATTCACTTCATACGGATTTTTATCAAATTAACATGATGAAAGTTTATTGGGACGATGGAATAGCAGAAAAAAAGGCGGTTTTTGAAGCATATTTTAGAAGTATGCCTTTTAACGCGGGCTTTGCAGTTTTTGCAGGTCTTGAACGGGTAATCACATATATCCAAAATTTAAAATTCACGGAATCAGATATCGCTTATTTACGCGAGACGACAGATTATCCTGAGGATTTTTTAACGTATCTTAGTGAATTTAAATTTAAAGGTAAAATACGCAGCATGCGTGAAGGTGAAATTGTCTTTAATAATGAACCTCTTTTTCAAGTCGAAGCAGGATTAGCAGAGTGTCAGCTGATTGAAACAGCAGTGCTAAACGCTTTGAATTATCAAACGTTAATCGCTACCAAAGCATCGCGTATTCGTTATGTAGCAGGACCAAACGCATCAGTGATGGAATTTGGTACACGACGTGCCCAAGAGTTTGATGCAGCACTTTGGGGGACTCGTTCTGCGTATATTGGTGGTTTTGATTCAACCAGTAATGTCCGAGCAGGTAAATTGTTTGATATTCCTGTTTCAGGAACACATGCACATGCAATGATCCAAGCCTACAAAGATGAATATGTCGCGTTTACTAAATATGCGACAAGCCATAAAGACTGTGTGTTTTTAGTTGATACATACGATACGCTACATTCAGGTATTCCAAATGCAATTAAAGTAGCCAATGAATTTGGTGATAAAATTAATTTTGTGGGCATTCGTATTGATAGTGGTGATTTAAGTTTCTTATCTAAAAAAGCACGCGAAATGTTAGACGATGCCGGTTATCCAAATGCTAAAATTGTTGCATCTAACGATTTAGATGAGAACATGATTATGCATTTAATGGCACAAAATGCCTGTATAGATGTATGGGGCGTGGGCACGAAATTGATTACTGCTTATGATCAACCCTCTTTAGGTGGCGTGTATAAAATGGTCGCAATTGAAGATGAAAACGGTCAGTATATGGATACAATCAAGCTTTCAAGCAACAGCTCGAAAGTGACAACACCAGGTCGTAAAAATGTCTTCCGTATCATTGATAATCAAAGTAAACGATCAGAAGGTGATTATATCACTCTAGCTGATGAATCAATGGAGGGCATTGAAACACTAACAATGTTCCACCCGGTTCATTCATATATCCAAAAAGATGTATCTAACTTTACAGCGCAAGAATTGTTACAGGATATTTTTATTGACGGTGAGTTAGTGTATCAATTACCGACAGTACACGAAATTAAAGAATTCGCAAAAGAAAATAAAAAAGTATTATGGGACGAATACCGTCGTATTTCGAATCCAGAAGAATACCCGGTTGATTTAAGCGATAAATGCTGGGAAAATCGTAATGAAAACATCAAGAGTGTGCGTGATCATGTAAAAGAAACAACAAGCGTTCACTTTGATCGTCCAAGTTTATAAGAAGGAGTGAGCATAATGAGTTTACAAACGAAAATTATTGCTGAAATGGGTGTCAAACCAACGATTAATGCTGAGGAAGAAATTCGTGTGAGCGTTGATTTTCTAAAAGCCTATCTAGTGAAACATTCATTTCTTAAAACATTGGTTATCGCTGTTAGTGGTGGACAAGATTCAACATTAGCAGGACGTATCGCTCAAATAGCTGTTTCGGAATTACGTGAAGAAGCCCAAGCGGATGTTCAGTTACTTGCCGTGCGTTTACCGTATGGTGTGCAATTAGATGAAGCGGATGCCCAAGATGCTTTAACCTTTATTGGTGCTGATGAACTGTTTACCGTCAACGTTAAAGCTAGTGTTGATGCGACTCAAGCTGCATTAGCAGAAGCAGGTGTTGTTTTATCTGACTTTGTGAAAGGCAATATTAAGGCCAGAGAACGAATGGTGACACAATATGGTATCGCCGGTGCACGAGCAGGTGCCGTGATTGGAACGGATCATGCAGCAGAAGCGATTACAGGTTTTTATACAAAATATGGTGATGGTGGTACGGATATTAATCCGTTGTTCCGTTTAAATAAACGCCAAGGTCGCCAATTATTGGAAGCTTTAGGTGCACCAGAACATCTGTATACTAAAATACCAACAGCTGACTTAGAGGAAGATCGTCCGGCTTTATCTGATGAAGTAGCCTTAGGTGTTACTTACGATGAAATCGATGATTACCTCGAAGGAAAAACAGTGTCTGCAGAAGCAGAAACTAAAATTGAAAGCTGGTATTTGAAATCCGAACATAAACGTCACTTACCAATTACAGTATTTGATGACTTTTGGAAAAAATAAGAGCGGAATCGGTCATTTTTGATGTTATCATCTTGACCGACCGCTCGTTTTTGTTTATGATGAGTAAGTATAGCTTTTAAGCTAAATATCTGAGTGGGGTGACATTTTTGGGAAGTATAAAACCAATGCAAGACGTAGAAAAAATCATCGTATTAGACTTTGGTAGTCAATACAATCAACTAATCACACGTCGTATTCGTGATTTTGGCGTTTACAGTGAATTACATGAACACACAATCACGTTAGAAGAGATGAAAGCTTTAAATCCTACAGGTATTATTTTATCTGGTGGACCTAACAGTGTGTATGACGAAGATGCTTTCCGTTGTGATGAGCGTATATTCGATATGGGGATCCCTGTTTTAGGTATTTGTTATGGAATGCAATTATTAAGCACGCACTTTGGTGGCCGTGTTGAAGGCGCAACAAACCGTGAATACGGTAAAGCATCAATCAATGTGATTGATAATGCACCGCTTTTCAAAGGATTACCATCTGAGCAAGTTGTCTGGATGAGTCATGGGGATAAAGTTGTTGAAGCACCAGCTGGTTTTGAAATTACAGCAACAAGCCCATCATGCCCAATCACTGCAATTGCTGATGAATCTCGTCGTATTTACGCAGTTCAATTCCATCCAGAGGTACGTCATTCTGTACACGGAAATGAATTGTTACGTCAATTTGCAGTTGATATCTGTGGCTGTAAAGGCGACTGGACAATGGAAAACTTTGTTGATTCACAAATTGCAAGTATCCGCGAAAAAGTAGGCGACAAAAAAGTCTTACTTGCTTTAAGTGGTGGTGTTGATTCATCAGTTGTTGGTGTATTAATTCACCGTGCAATTGGCGATCAATTAACATGTATCTTTGTTGACCATGGTTTGTTACGTAAAGATGAAGGAACGCAAGTAATGGAAACATTATACGGCGACTTCCATATGAACATTATTAAAGTTGATGCGCAAGAGCGTTTCTTAAGTAAATTAAAAGGTGTTTCTGATCCTGAACAAAAACGTAAGATTATCGGTAACGAATTTATCTACGTGTTTGATGATGAAGCAACTAAATTAAATGGTGTTGAGTTCTTAGCACAAGGAACGTTATACACTGACGTTATTGAATCTGGAACAGCAACAGCTCAAACAATTAAATCACACCATAACGTTGGTGGGTTACCAGAAGATATGCAATTTGAATTGATTGAACCGTTAAACACGTTGTTCAAAGATGAAGTGCGTGCTTTAGGAATTGAATTGGGTATGCCTGAAAAATTAGTATGGCGTCAACCATTCCCAGGACCTGGTTTAGGTATTCGTGTTCTTGGTGAAGTAACTGAAGATAAACTTGAAATCGTACGTGAATCAGATGCGATTTTACGTGAAGAAATTGCAAAAGCCGGTCTTGACCGTGAAATTTGGCAATACTTTACAGCTCTACCAAACGTATTAAGCGTTGGTGTAATGGGCGACGAACGTACTTACGATCATACGATTGTGGTTCGTGCAGTAACATCTATCGACGGTATGACAGGTGACTGGGCACGTATTCCTTACGAAGTGTTGGAAGTTATCTCTCAACGTATCGTAAACGAAGTGGCTCACGTTAACCGTGTAGCCTATGATATTACATCTAAACCACCAGCAACAATTGAGTGGGAGTAGTTGTAGGAGAGCCAGAAATCCTTGTTTATCAAGGGTTTCTGGCTCTTCTTATTTTTTTACTGCACTTTTATTGCACTTTTTTCATTTCTTTGTTTCGCAAGTAGTCTACAGTAAATTGATTCTTTGGTGAAGTATCATAATTTTGTTTTGCTTCTTTAAAGGAAATGGCTCCATTTAATTTGTTAGCTACCTCAAAATTACTGTTAGGATAAAGATGTCCATACGTTCCTAAAGTCGTCTCAATATCTTCATG
>NZ_JAFYUW010000046.1:0-10964 GCF_017549435.1 Brochothrix sp. | reverse complement strand
CTTATTATTTAAATACTTGTGTTGCTTTTACTGCTTTTTGCCATCCTTCATAAAGCAATTCTTCTTTTTCAGTACCTTCGATTGGCTCAAATTGCTTTTCTAACTGCCAATGTTGTTGAATTTCTTCCTTATCTTTCCAAAAACCAACGGCTAAACCTGCTAAAAATGCAGCACCTAACACAGTTGTTTCTTTGTTTTCAGGGCGTTCTACTGGCACTTGTAACAAGTCACTTTGGAATTGCATTAAGAAGTTATTCGCACTCGCACCTCCATCAACACGAAGCGTTTCCAATTTAATTCCAGAATCTTTTTCCATACTGTCGATAACATCCCGTGTTTGGTAAGCTAATGATTCTAGTGTTGCTCGAACAAAATGCTCTTTCGTAGTTCCACGCGTTAAACCAAAGACTGCACCACGCGCTTCTGCATCCCAGTATGGTGCACCCAATCCTACAAATGCCGGTACGACATAAACACCTTGAGTTGAATCCACACGCATTGCATATTCTTCTGTTTCCGATGCTTTTTTCACCATGCGCATACCATCGCGTAACCATTGTAAAGCTGAGCCAGCAACAAAAATACTACCTTCAAGTGCATAGCTGACCTTGCCATTAATACCCCAAGCTAACGTTGTCAACAAACCATTTTTAGACTTAATTGCTTTATCGCCTGTATTCATAAGTAAGAATCCACCTGTACCATATGTGTTTTTACCCATTCCTTTTTCAAAACAACCTTGACCAAATAATGCGGCTTGCTGATCACCAGCAACACCTGCAATTGGTGTTTCTATCCCAAAGAAATGATAGCCTACTGTGTGACCATATACACAAGATGAATCATGTACTTCTGGCAGCATTGCTGCTGGTACATTAAGCATGTCTAATAATTCAGTATCCCATTTTAAATCGTGAATGTTATATAACAAGGTACGACTGGCATTCGAATAATCTGTTACATGCACTTTTCCACCACTCAGTTTCCATATTAACCATGTATCAATCGTTCCAAAAGCTAATTCACCTTTTTCAGCGCGTTCTTGAGCGCCATCCACATGGTCTAAAATCCAACGCACTTTTGTTCCTGCAAAATAAGGATCGAGTAACAAACCTGTTTTATCCGTTACCATTTTTTCATAACCTTTTTCTTTTAAATCCGTACAAATATCAACTGTTTGACGCGATTGCCAAACAATAGCATGATGAATGGGTTTACTTGTTTCACGATCCCAAACAACTGTTGTTTCACGTTGATTTGTAATTCCAATCCCAGCAATTTCTTGTGCATTAACACCTGTTTTTACCAAAACACCTGACATTGTCGCTAAAACAGTTCTCCAAATTTCATTAGCATCATGCTCTACCCAACCTGATTGAGGAAAATGTTGTTTAAATTCATGTTGATCGGTTCCTAATACTTTCCCAGCTTTATTTAATATCATTGCACGAGTACTTGTTGTCCCTTGATCAATCGCTAAAATATATTTTTTTTGCATAATTATGATTTCTCCTTAGTATAGTTATATTTTTGGACCTTATGTTTTTTTTGCACGTTTTGTTCTTTTTTAGTGCTAGATATCGTGATAATCTCTACAATGATTAAGACAGCGATACTGATAAATAGCCATATGCTTAACTGATGATGAATAATCAAATTATAAGCTGTAGCAGCGATTGTTGCTCCTAATATAGGTCCTACAACCGGTATCCATGAGTAGCCCCAATCCGATGAGCCTTTTCCGGAAATAGGTAACACAGCATGCATGATACGAGGACCTAAATCACGCGCTGGGTTAATTGCATAACCTGTTGTGCCACCCAGTGCCATACCAATAACACCTATTAAAGCACCTACAATTAATGGATTCAATCCAGCACTAATTTCATTTGCCCCTATTGACATAATTCCGAAAACTAAAACAAATGTACCTACTACTTCACCAAATAAGTTTGATGTGTAATGGCGAATTGCTGGTCCTGTTGCAAATACACTTAATTTAGCTCCTTGATCTTTTGTTGCTTTCCAATGTGGGTAGTAATGTAACCACACAACAGTTGCCCCTATAAATGCGCCGATAAACTGCCCTCCAACATAAGCAGGTACACTTGTCCACGGAAATTCGCCTGCAAAAGCTAATCCTAATGTTAAGGCAGGATTCAAATGTGCCAAACTGAGATACCCTGAAACATAAGCTCCCATCGCTACAGCCAGACCCCAAGCAATTGTAATGACGACCCAACCTGCATTATTTGCTTTTGTCTTATCTAACACAACGCCTGCGACAACACCTCCACCAAATAAAATCAAAATAAATGTACCTAAAATCTCACCTACAAATTGTAATACTAAACTTGTATCCATCATAATACCTCCTAAGTTAATTAATGAACGTAGCATGATGTATCATTCAGAGAACGAGCGTCTTACAAAATGATTTTCCTAACCTTGAAACGATAAGATAATCGACACTCCCACTCCACATCCACATATAAACTGCTTACTATTCCGATACGTCACCAATAATGCTTCCTAAGTTTATTCTCCTATAAATGCATTGTCAATCACTTTTGACACAGATTGGACATAGTAATTATTTATGCTCGTCATAAATAATTACTATGTCCAAATAACAACAACTCCTTTGAATTTCGTGATATAGTACGTGATATTAGTACCTGATGTTAATTCTAGTCTGATTGTAATTAAAAAGCACACACTTTTAGGAGATGATATATATATGTTCCAAGCAATAGGACGATCGTCAAAAAAATTATACTTTGAAGACAAGCAATATTCTGCTGTACTATCCTATGTGAGAAAGCTCAAATTACCTTTACCTGAGCCCCTTCAAATTATTGAAAAGAGCCAAATTAAAACATTCATACTAGGCATCACTATCACCAACTGTTATTCTAAATTATTATGTGATGAAACGATGCATTATAGTTTTATTTTTAAAATTAAGCAAAGTGATTTTGATATAAATCCTGTCAATTTAGCCCACGCATTTAATGAATTCAAAAACAATGCAGACGGTGAATTATTAACGCTCAAATTTGAGAATAAATCCTTTTTTATTGTATTAAACTCACAAATGACAATTATAGTTAAAAACACTAGGGACATGTTTGAGAAAGAAACAAATAATACTGTTGTTATGTTAAACAAACGTCAAGAAAAAGAAATTTTCAATTTGTTGAAAATGAAAAACGCTCTCTAAAGTGGCCCTCTTGGACTTTATATGTGAAAGTTGATTGTTATCTTATAAAATTTAAGGAGGAATTATTAGAATGAAAAAAATAATTGTAACAATACTATTAGTAGTTTTTGGTTTGTTTTTTTTCATAAAAAGAAAAAAGCACACCTATATCCCTATAACTCAAGAAAATAATCGTAAGTAAAGATTTTCTAAAAAATATAAAAGTAGAGCCGCTATATTATATAGCGGCTCTACTCTTATACAAAGCTGAAGTATGCACTTCACTAGTAAATAAAATTCAGTTCTATAGAACCAATCGCTCACCTTAATAATTAGTTTTTATAAACTGTTATTTATGTTATCGGTTTTATTTAACTGGTTCCCATTGTACAATGTAGAGATATCTATAGATAATATTTAGTGATGAGGTGGGAAAATGAAAACAAAAATCAGTCTTTTAATAATAAGTGTTGTACTGTGTATCACTGCCTATTCATTTTTCATCGAACCTTTCTTAGTTAAAATGAATTATATTGAATTAGGAGATGAAAATAAAAAAGAAACACTAAAAGTAGTGCAACTGTCTGATATCCAGTTGTCCGAGAGTTACACAGAAGACCGATTGGATAAAATCGTAAAAAAAGTAAATAAGGAAAATCCTGATATTATTGTTTTTACTGGCGATTTATTTGATAATTATTCAGTCTATTCCAATGAAAATAAAATTATTGATCAATTAAAAAAAATGCACGCTAAGATAGGGAAATATGCAGTTTGGGGAAATCATGATTACGGCGGGGGCGCTTCACGTATATATGACAGCGTCATGACTGCTTCAGGCTATTCCGTATTAAAAAATAACGGTACTACACTCAAATTAAAAAATGATAAAGAGGTTTATATTGGTGGCTTAGATGACTCACTCTTAGGAAATCCCTCGGTCGATGATACCCTTTCTTTTCGCGAAAAAAAATATGACTATTCTATTATACTCACTCATGAACCAGATGTTGCTGATGATTTTAAAGGCACAAACACTCAGTTAGTATTGGCAGGTCATAGTCATGGTGGACAAATATGGATTCCATTTTATCAAGTAACCAATACGCTAGCTGAAAAATATGTAAAAGGTCTGTATGACTTAGAAGATGATATGAAGCTTTATGTTAATACTGGTTTGGGTACCACTTCCATACACGCAAGATTTGGCGTTATTCCTGAAGTTACTACCTTTTTGATACATATTTAATTCTGTTATGATTGTTTTTGTTGAGATACTATTTTAATAAGAAGAAGCGATTTCTAGCAATAGGAATCGCTTCTTCTCATTTATCCACTATCTATTAAGCTTAAAAGAATGACATGAAAACTTTTCTGACAAAAACATTTACTACTTCTTATACCCTAGTTCCCCTCTAATTTAATTTAAAGTTAACATCCTTTTCCGAAATATTGACTTTTTTTAAACAGTATTACTCTTTTTGATATCAAATACATCCGTCCATATAACTGCAGAACAGCTATATGTAAGTCAGCTATTTTTTATAGTTTCATGTGGAACTATCTGAAACCTATATATTTTAAAACTAGCGACAATTATGAATATGTTTTAAAATAAACTATTCTAACACTCTACATTCAGATGATTCCTAAACGGCAAAATTTATGCCTCTAAATAAAAAATAAAAAAAGAGCGCACATTAATGTCCACTCCTTTCAATCAAACATTCCATAAAAAATGAGAACACCTCTAGTGAAGTGTTCCCACAATTAAGTTATAAAACTATTACATCGTACCTTTAGTATTGTAGCAACTAGCTTTACCTTTTTTATAAAAATTCACTTCGCCATGGTGCTTGGCCTGCGTCACGATAAAGCTGCGCTTTTCCTTTAGAGTTAAATAATCCCATTTTTTCAGTCACCACTTTTTTAGCCGCTTCAATACATTCAGGATTAATTACATTCGGGTCCCATAACTCTGTTGAACTTAAAATCTCACGACATTTTTTATAAAAGGCATATTTATAATCTGATGAAATATTCACTTTCTGGATACCAATCGCTACCGCTTTTTTGATTTCTTCATCTGGATTCGCTGAACCTCCATGTAACACCAAGGGGATATTTGTATCCCTTTTAATTTCTTCTAATACATCCATTTTCAGCTTTGGTGTCACACCTTTAGGATATATACCATGCGCGGTTCCAATAGCAACTGCTAGGGTGTCAATCCCTGTTTCTTTAACAAATCGTCTCGCATCCGCCGGATCCGTATAAATAACTTCAGTTACTCCACCTTCAATAGAAGTACCCGTGCTGCCAATTGTTCCTAATTCTCCTTCTACGGAAACACCAATCTTACTACAAATATCTACAACTTCTTTTGTCACTGCAATATTTTCTTCGAAAGGTAATAATGATCCGTCAATCATCACGGAACTAAAACCGCTGTGTACAGCCCTCATAATACTTGCTAAGTTGTCACCATGATCCATATGAATGACGAATGGGACTTTACTATTTTTAACCCTTGCCAAAGCGTATTGGAAAAAATCATCTTTTGTGAAATCTAATTCTGTTGGATGCACTGCAATTATGGCTGGCGAATCATTTTCTTCTGCAGCTTCAATTACCACTCGTAAAAAGTTACTATCCGCTACATTAAAAGCTCCTACTGCAAATTTATTCTCTTTTGCTACCGTCAATAATTCTGTCATGTTTAATAACATCTCATCGTCTCCCTTAATTTTTATAGTACTATTTTGCTTTTAAGCTTGTATACATTCAAACATCTATCAGTATCATAGAAATAATTATTTGTTAAGCACTCACATCAGGTCATTTAATTTCAATTGCTGAAAAATCAACATCTTCTTCCTCTACCGTGGCAAGTTCCTCTTCGCCACGATTTTTTTTCAATAGAAAAAGTAGAACTCCTGTAATTACTGAACCAATAATTAAGGCAAGCATAAATTTAACGGGATCTGTCATCGCTGGTACAATAAATAAACCACCCGAAGGTACTGGCGAACCTACACCCCACATCATGCTTAAGCCACCACCGATTGCTGAACCTGTTGTACAAGCAACGATAACTCTAATTGGGTCTGCAGCAGCAATTGGAATAACACCCTCAGTAATCATACAGATTCCCATCGGAAAAGCGACTTTAATATTTTCTTCTTCCTCTTTTGCATACTTCCGCTTTTTGAATAGCTTACTAAGTAACCAAGAGATTGTTACACCAAATGGCGGTACCATCGATGCTAGTATTTTAACAGCTTCTGGTTCTTTAATACCTTCTAGCAGCAAACCGTCTGCGAATAAAGATGCCACTTTATTAACAGGGCCTCCAAAATCAAATGCGGCCATCCCTCCTAAAATAGTGCCAAAAAGAAAATTACCACTCCCTTGCAAACCTCTTAAGAAGTCAGTGAGCGCATCCGTTGCCCACACAATTGGCAAACCAATGACAAAATACATCAATAATCCTATGACGAGCGTTGATAAAAGCGGCACAATCATCATTGGCATTAAACCTTGTGCCCATTGTGGAACTTTTAATTTTTTGACCAACAACAAGACAAAGAACCCGACTAAAAAACCTCCAAGCATGCCTCCTAAGAAACCAGCACCAATCGAATTAGCAATTAGCCCCATGAACAAACCAGGTGCAATACCAGGACTATCGGCGATTGAATAAGCAATTGCCGCCGCAATGACAGGTGACAATAACCCCATTCCTAAAACACCAAGTGATACAAGTACATCTGGAATAGTATAGGCAGATTTATAATCCGTTACAACATTCCCTCCTGTAAGGTTACCTATCGCAATCAACAAACCAGCTGTCACAATGACAGGCAACATATAAGATATCGCTGTTAATGCATGCTTTTTAATCTGCAATTTTCGAAACACGGTCAGTCGCCTCCTTGCATTTTCTGTTCAATTGTTTCAAGCAGTTTCTTAGGTGCTTTAATGACCATACTCGTTGGTACTTCCACTATTTTTTTATCCTTAAAACGCTCCTTTCCACCCACTTTAATATCTGCAGCAATGATAACAATATCTGCTAACTGAATAGCTTCTAGACTTAGTTCATCCTCAGTTCCGATTGTTCCTTGTGTCTCAATACTGATTGAATGACCTAAAGCTCGTGCTGCATTCACTAATTTTTCTTTTGCAATATATGTATGTGCAATACCAGATGTACACGCAGCAATACCAACAATATTCATTTTAATTCCTCCTTTTAATCAGCGACCAAGAATGAGCTCATATATTTCATCAGCGGTATTAGCTTCACGTAAGCTTGTTAAAAAATTATTGTCGGCTAACATAATCGCTACTTTTTGTAACAATTTAATATGCATCGTTGTTGCATCAGTATCCTTCACAGCAAATAGAATGATAACATGTACTGGTTGGTCATCTAAAGAACCCCACTCTAATCCATTACTAAGCTTACCTATCGCAATAGTTGTTGTTTGGACGCCTTCTGACTTTCCATGTGGAATTGCTATACCTTCACCTAAACCTGTTAAGCCCTCTTCTTCACGCTGCATCACATCAGCAATAAACTGTTTTTCATCGATGAGATACGATTCTTTTGCTAACATCTGACTTAATTCAGCAATCACGCCTTCTTTTGTATTGCTTTTCAAGTCCACATTAATAAGTTTTTTATCCAGCACTTTTGTAATGTCTAATAATTCATCCATCATAATCCCTCCAACGTTTTTGCGACATTTTGTTTATCATTTTCTGTGAAAATGGCATTTACGAGAATACTAGGCAACCCACTACCTTCTGGCAAGTTAATCGTAGTAATGATCAAGTCAATATCTGCTATTGCTCCTTCAAGTCGCCGTTTTTTAAATTGATTGACAGAAATAGCATCCACTACTTCAATTTGAGGGAACGTATTCTGCACTTTTACTTTAAGTAATTCTGAGGTGCCAATACCACTACTACACATAATAAGTACTCGTCTTTTTTTGACCACTTGTTCATTGTATTTAGCAAAATAAAGCGTTAGAAATCCAATTTCATCATCCGAAATTAGCGGTAGTTGATGTCTTTTTTGTAATTCTTGATTTACCTCTTTTAACCCTTCATAGATTAGTACATACTCTCTTCGTATATCTGGCAATAATTCATTTACAATACTAATTTCATTTTTCATTCGGTATAACAATGAACAAATATGTTGATAGATATCTTCGTATATTTCTTGACGAGTGATTGAAATATCAAATTGTTGCTTCATCCGATTAATCATGTAATAAATAATTTCATCTACATGATTTTTCTCAATAAAAGCATTTCCCTCTAATTTTATCCTTGAAGAAATAATATGCTGAAAGAGATAATAACTTTCAATTGGATTTAAGCTTAATTCCAAGTAACTTTCAATATTACGAATAATACTTCTACTCACAGACATCTCATAATCATTGTTATCTATTTGTTGCTTTTCTAACTTATCCAAGGGCAATTCTTCCGCAAGAATTAACCGATCTATCCCTTCCACCTTATATCGAATTAATAAAATGTAAATGTGTGAAAAAATATTTATATTATAAGGGTATAGAATTTGCTCCTGCAGCTGCTCCTCAATAAATAACAACTGTTCTGTGATAAAATTAACATCTTCCACGCGGATAGGATGATTGTTTATCGTGAATTTTTCATCACCGAATAATTTTTTTGCTTTAATCAATGACTCGATCCTTTTACGAATAACAGTTTCACTACCTTTAATCATCAACATCTTATTACGATTAAGCAGTTGTAACTGAAAACCCATTAAGTATTGTCGTAATTTTCCGATATCTTTAGCGATTGCTTCATCTGAAATATAGTGCTCTTCATATAATTCATAGATAGTTAATGGATGAGGTGACGTTATTAGTAATTTAAAGATAATACTCATCCGTCGTTCAGTCGGACTACTATCTTCGCTTTTTTTAGTAGCATTGATTGGAGAATTAGCAATTTCAGTGAGATATAAGTTGTAATCAAAAGAAAAACCTTTGCCTGCTTCCGAACTTATCAACTCCTTACTAACGAGATGATTGATTTTCTTTATCGTACGGTAAACAGTTTTTGTGGATATTTTTAACTCTGAAGCAATTTTATCCGCCGTGTTTGTGTTCCGATCAATTAAAAACATATCAATAATATCCGCTTCTCGCTTACTTAATTCCATGGTCTCTGCTCCTTTCTATACTTTTATTGTAACCGCTTTCTTTTCGTTTTTATAGATACTAGTATGTCCCATAGATGAGACATTTAAATACTGCTTTATCACGAACAAGGGAAACACTGTTTTTTAGTTTAGAAGGATAGCACATACACTATGTATCTTTTATTTCACTCATTGTAGACGGTTTCACCTGAATATTTCAGCTTGTTCTAGCCAGAAAATTAAATAGAGAGCGAACATTGTTGTTCACTCCCTGTTACTATTGCTAGTCATTTTCAAACGCCTCACACGTATTAATTCCGATTGGCTAATTTCTAGTTCTCTCATTTAATTTTGACGATAGTTAGAAATTCATCGATGTCTATTCGAAAAATCAGGGACGATAGTGAAAGTTAAGTACAAGGTTTCTTCTTACTACCTCCTGAAAATAATTTCACTCTATCATGACGTAATCTACAAATGATAGTTCTATCCAATTATTACCCTCTTTTTAATATTCTAATTAAATCAAAGTAATAAAATTCAACTAATAATAACCGCTTTGTCGTGTTCAATCGTTTATGTCCGCTATCATAATGCCCAATAGAGTTACTTTGATGTCAGAAATTACTAAAGATGTTTTCTAATAAAAAATAACTGCACTCTCATTAATTACTTTTTGCGCTTCGTTTAAGTAGTTAATCGTTCTCTTTTAATTGAAAAATCTCGCTTAACTTTCAAGTCTCTTTATTATTCTAGCAGGAGAACCTGCCACGATAACATTTGCTGGCACATCTTTCGTTACAGTCGCGTCTGCTGCCACAATTGAATTTTCACCAATTGTCACACCAGGTAAAACAGTTACATTTGCACCTATCCATACATTTTTTCTGAGCTTAACTGGTTTCACAGACAAACCACGACGTTTTTTAGGATCTGTTAAATGATTAACAGTGATAATTCTACTCATCGGTCCAATCAACACATCATCTTCAATCACAATGCCCCCTAAATCAACGAATGTCACATTTTGATTAATAAAAATATTCTTACCAAAAGAAATATGAGCACCAAAATCTGTATAAAAAGGCAGCGAGATGCTAACTGATTGATCAATTTTAGACCCTGTCATTTTTTCTAAATAACACAGTGCTTCCGTAGATGTATGATAACCGTTATTTAGTTCAAATAAGTATTTTTCGTTAGTATGTTTAACACGGTGTATTTTTTTAAAGAGTGGTGAATCAGGCAAAATTTCTTTTCCTTCAAGACTTCTAAATAAATTACCATAACTCATGCTCAAGTCACTCCCTCTATATTTGATACTCTTAGTATACCTAGCTATACTAAGAGTAGCTAATACTTATACCAGATACGCACATATAACTTTAAACTATGGGAGGATCATATGGACTTAAGAGTACTTAATTATTTTTTAACTGTTGCGAGAGAAAAGACCATCAGCAAGGCAGCCTTGACACTTCATGTATCACAACCAACTTTATCTAAACAACTGCAAGAATTAGAAAACGAATTAGGTGTTCAACTTTTCAAACGTGGAAATAGAGAGAT
>NZ_JAFYUW010000005.1:0-9067 GCF_017549435.1 Brochothrix sp. | reverse complement strand
ATATAATGCATAAAAAATAATAGTAGGTCACTCAATAAGCTCAGTTTGCTTAACTCGTCGTGTTTCTTCCAATAAAATTGAGTTTTTAACCTTGTAATTATAATTTTTGACATAATCTTTTGAGAAATAACCAGCATATAAAACATTCAAAATAAATAAAATAGATTCTTCAGTTGAAAAGTTACTGATTTTTTTACAAAGCTGTTATCTTGGGGGAATTGTAAAAAGAGGAATATAGTGATTTTGCCTTCGAAACAGGCATAAGACGGATGCGATGAAGCGGTGTTTGTAACGAGGGAAAATAAATAAGCATTTCTTGTTGAATTCGAACTGAATTGAACAGGAGATGCTTTTTTGTATGGAAACTATTGAAAATTATAAAATTGCTGCACATACAGACAGTGCGTGGTGACTTTCTATCTGATAGGTAAAACGTAGTTTGATTTTGAGGAGGATTTTTTGCTAACACTCTACTGTTTCTTAATGTACAGTACTCGCAATATATCAAATAAAGCGGCTAGAAAAAATAAACAAAAAACGAATAAATGAATGATGCCATAGCCATATAAAAAACAATAGCTAACAAGTAGTATTCCCCAGATAATTAAACGATATTTAATTTTTGACATTAGTTTGCCTCCTTGAATGATCTAATGTTATTTATGTTGTCAGTGATGTTACAGCGACTCTAAGTTTTGCTATTCAAAATACCAATGACAATATTTTATAGCTTCTACACTTAGTATACATTATTTAAATCTTGCCTGATATAAAAAGCCAGATAGCAACATTTATTACCTCAAATATTTGTTAAACTATAATTAGCAAAGGGGTTGTGTGAAATGATTAATGAGAAGGATAGCTTGAAATTAAATACACCCGCGCTCTTTTCTTGGGGGGCCATATTAAATTATTTGAATCGTGAACACAATGAAGTGATGTTTGAGGTGATTGATGACAAGGTAAGGCGCGCCTTTAGGGTTGGATCAGACACGTATTTGTGCGAGATTTCTTATAATGAAACAAAGCAGCTGATTGAAATAACCGTATTAAATGAACAAAGCTGGACAGAAAAGAGTATGAGTGAAATTGTTGCTTTTATAACAGATTGGTTCGATTTAAATACAGACTTAGAACCTTTTTATAGGCTAGCAGAGACAGATGCAATCTTAAAGAACTTAACTACTAAATTTGCCGGTCTTAGAATGGTGGGGATGCCGAATTTTTATGAAGCAATAACTTGGGGGATTTTTGGACAACAAATTAATCTTGGGTATACTTACACATTAAAACGACGTTTCACTGAAAAATACGGTGAGAGTCTTTTATTTGAGGGGAAAACTTACTGGATTTATCCAACAGCTGAAAAGATAGCGAGCGTATCAATAGCAGAACTGTTAGAATTGAAATTAACATTACGTAAAGCAGAGTATTTAATTGATATATCTCAGCAAATTGTTGCAGGAAAAATCTCAAAAGCTTACTATTCTAACTTTCAAAATAACGATGCGGCTGAAAAAGCGATGACAAAAATACGTGGTATCGGTCCTTGGACTGCTAATTATGTGTTGATGCGGTGCTTAAGGATGGGAGATGCGTTCCCCATGGCAGATATCGGTTTGTTAAATGGCATAAAAGTAATTGAAAACCTAGAAAGTAAGCCGGATGAGATTCATATGAAAATTTTGAAGGAACGATGGGGCCCCTGGTGTAGCTATGCGACCTTTTATATTTGGCGTTTACTTTATTAAAAAGGTGATCAAAATAAGTGATATAATCACTTGATATAAGCGGCGGTAAGGAGTGAGCTATGGACAAACAAAAAATTGATATTCGTTTATTATTCGAAACGCTTCTCAAAGAAATGGGCCCACAAGGGTGGTGGCCAGCAGAGAGTAAACCAGAAATTATCTTGGGTGCCATTCTGGTGCAAAATACCAATTGGTCCAATGTGGAAAAATCCTTGGAAAATTTGAAAGTAATCACCCAGTTTTCTTCGCATAAAATTAAAAGGTTATCTTTGGAAGAGTTGGAATTATTGATTCGTCCGAGTGGTTTCTATAAAAATAAGGCACAAACAATTAAAGCAGTCTTTGCTTGGTTCGAGCAATACAATTGGGATTATCAATTCATCAATCAGCAATATGGTGAAAAACTGAGGGAAGAGTTATTAACTATTAAGGGAATCGGGTTTGAAACGGCAGATGTGTTGTTGGTATATATCTTTGATCGACCTGTATTCATTGCTGATGCTTATGCAAGGCGTTTATTTGGTTGGTTACAGGATGACACCTTTGATACTTACGATAAGTTATATAAGGTTATCAAGTTACCAGAAGATTTCACCGATACTGAGGCACAAGAATTTCACGGCTTAATTGATGAGTTTGGAAAAAGATACCTCACTAATAAAACGAAAAAGGAGAAACCTTTTCTAAATAAAGCAGACTTTTTCTTTTAATACTAACCTTTAAAAGCTATTTGTAATTGGGCAATTAGCAATAGAGAGAATGTTGCGGGAGTATGAGCTACGTTGAATAATGATGACAAAATCCTTAAGCATGAGCTAATAGAGATAATGATAGTTAAAAATAATCTTTAGATGCACGAGGCTGAACAAATTGCCTCAAGGTTATTAACGCATGATGATAAATAGAGCGGTTATTGCGTGGTAGTTAAGCGTGTTAATTTAAAAGCATTAACGTTTTAAGTGGATTGTTATAGGTGTCTAATAACATGGGAATGTTTATCTCTCTATAGGGTAAGCATAGTAGCAAATAAAAACAGCAACGTTCAAGACAAATGATGTCCTGGCGTTGCTGTTTCTTTCTTATGACTGAGAAGCGGTTACTTTCTTATCAATAAAATAAGCGAGGAGGCGTGTATCCTCTGTTAATTCAGGATGAAACGCTGTTGCTAATAAGGTGGGTGTTTCAACCGCGACAATTTTTGTATCGATACGTGCGAGTACTTTAACAGCGTTACCTACTGAGGCATAGAAAGGTGCACGAATAAACACAGTTGGGAAACTAATCGTGCCTGTCTCTAATTCAACGGGCAAGTGGTATTCGAAACTATCGATTTGACGACCAAAACCGTTACGTACAACCTCTGCTTCAAGGAAGGCACCCTCATTCAGCTGGCTTAATAAAACCATACCGGCACAGGTACCGAAGACACCATGTCCTTCTTCGATAAAAGTAATCAGCGCTGGGATAAAATCAAAGGTTCCTAAGAGGATATGCATCGCTGTGCTTTCGCCTCCGGGTAGAATGAGACCGTCAATCGTTGCCAGTTGCGCGGGTAGGGTAATTGGCACTGCTTTATGACCCAAACCTTCTATTTGGGAAAGGTGCTCACTGACGGCACCTTGCAAGGCTAAAACACCAATTGTTTTCATATTAAATCCCTCTTTCCTGCATACGGTCTTCAGTTTGAAGTGACATCACGTCGATCCCTTTCATCGGTTCGCCGAGTCCTTTTGAAATTTCTGCTAACAAGGCATAGTCTGTGTAGTAAGTTGTTGCTTGAACAATCGCACGAGCAAATTTTTCAGGGTTTTCAGCTTTAAAGATACCAGAGCCAACAAACACACCGTCTGCGCCTAATGACATCATTAATGCAGCATCTGCAGGCGTTGCAACACCACCAGCAGCAAAGTTAACGACGGGTAATTTCCCTGTTTCATGAATTTCTTTCACCAACTCATAAGGTGCGGCGATATCGCGAGAGAATGCCATTAATTCATCTGTTTGTAACGCTTGAACTTGTGCAATTTCACGATTAATCTGACGCATATGACGAACGGCTTCAACAATATTACCAGTACCTGGCTCACCTTTAGTACGTAACATCGCGGCACCTTCACCAATACGGCGGAGTGCTTCACCTAAGTTACGACAGCCACAGACGAAGGGCACCGTGTATTCATTCTTGAGTAAGTGATGTTCTTCATCAGCAGGTGTTAACACTTCACTTTCATCGATGTAGTCAACGCCCATTGCTTCTAAAATACGTGCTTCGGCAATATGACCAATACGTGCTTTTGCCATAACGGGGATTGAGACAGCCGCCATGACTTCTTCGACGATATTAGGGTTTGCCATACGTGCAACACCACCTGCTGCTCTGATATCAGATGGCACACGTTCTAGAGCCATGACAGCAACTGCTCCTGCTCGTTCAGCAATAATTGCCTGTTCTGCATTGATAACGTCCATAATAACGCCACCTTTTTGCATTTGTGCCATTCCTCGTTTCACTCGTTCAGTACCTGTTTGTTGATTCATTTGTCATCCCTCCAAGTTGGTTGTGTGATTGCCTTAATCTACTTCTTATGATAGAGTAGGAATACTTTTAAACAACAACCAATTGGTAGGTAAATGACCCAACCAATTTTGAGAGGAGTCTATTTATGTGGCAATTACCAGAGATGAGTGCCTTACCGAAGTACCATCAAATTATTCATGTGATTGAAGAGAAGTTAGGGCGTGGAGAGTTACAACCAGGGGAAAGATTACCGACAGAACGCGCGCTGGCTGACTTGTTTCAAGTGAATCGCTCAACGGTGAAGCGGGCCTATGAAGAACTTGTTGCTAATGGGATAGTGATTGCCGAGCAGGGGAGAGGAACGTATATTAATCCTGACAAGTGGTTTCGTTATACAGGTAATCAGACAAATTGGCATAACTATATGAAACACAGTCGTTTTTCATTAAGTGTGCCATTTATGGATGCCCTGAAAGCCAAACAACGAGAAGCTGATCCGGAGTTGCTTGATTTTGCATCAGGCGATTTACCGGTATCACTGACGCCGGAAATAGAATTGCCGCATCTATCATGGCAGACGTTGCTAAGTGAAGAGGCCAATGATGCACCGAGTGGGTACGAACCATTACGCACCGTATTTGCGGAACAATTAAGTCAGCGGAGTAATCAAGCGTTAACAAGTGAACATGTGCTGATTACATCAGGCGCGCAACAAGCGTTGTTCCTGATTACACAAGGGCTCCTCAGTCCGGGCGATGCGATTGCCATTGAAGCGCCCTCGTATTCGTACTCATTGTCATTATTTCAATCTGCAGGGTTACGACTTTACCCCTTACCGATGACTGATAGTGAGGATTGGCGTGAACAACTAGAGACGCTATACGGGAAGCACCGTATTAAAATGGTATTTGTTAATCCGACTTATCAGAACCCGACTGGTAAAGTGATGTCACATGCTGCGCGTCAACGGTTGGTCGAAACGTGTGGCAAGTTACATATTCCCATCGTAGAAGATGATCCATTTGGTATGCTAACCCCATCATCCATTCAACCGCTTTATAGTTATGCGCCTGACAATGTGATTTACATCGGTTCACTTTCAAAAGTTGTTGGGGCAACTACACGGATTGGGTGGCTAACGGCTCCGCCTGAAGTCATCAAACGGTTGGCAGAGGCACGTAATGAAATGGAATTAGGCCTCAGTATTTTTCCACAAGTACTGGCATACAGCTTGTTAAAGTCAAATGGTTTTTCACAACATGTGGCTCATTTAATGCAACAAACTACTACATTACGTCAAACCTTTCAAAAACAGTTACGCTTAGTTTTTGATGAAGCCATTCAGTTCGAACCCATAACGGGTGGGTATCATCTCTGGGTAAGTCTACCTGACTATGTCACAACCCAGCGGGAATATGATCACTTATTAAAGCAAAATGTACTGTTGATGCCAGGGACGTTATTCGGCGATTCAGCAAAATATTTCAGGCTAAGTTTTATCCATTTTACAGAAGAGCGTTTGCTAGAAGCGGTTCTGTTATTAAAAAAACAACTTCAAGAGCTTAAATGAAAGCTTTCTGCTATAATGAGTTTTGTGACATCAGTGTTTGAAGGGGGAAAATACATGAATAGAGCATTACTTGTAATTGACTACACCAATGATTTTGTTGCAACCGAAGGATCGTTAACTTGTGGAGAAGCAGGACAAGCGATTGAAGAGACGTTGCTTAATCTATTAGAAACCTTTGCTATCAACCAAGATGAAATTGTGATGGCGGTTGATTACCATCAACTTAATGATCGTTATCATCCTGAAAATAAATTATTTCCACCGCATAATATTAACGGAACAGCTGGACGTGAGCTTTATGGTTCTGTTCAGAACTGGTACGATGCGCATCAGCGCGATAAAAATGTTTTTTGGCTCGATAAAACACGTTACAGTGCCTTCGCAGGAACGAATTTGGACATGCATCTTCGTGAGCGCAATATTACGGAAGTTCATCTCGTTGGTGTCTGTACGGATATCTGTGTCCTACATACAGCCATATCAGCTTATAACTTAGGCTATAAAATTGTGGTGCATGAAGCGGGTGTCGCGAGTTTTAATCAGGCGGGGCATCAGTGGGCATTATCTCATTTTAAAGCCAGCCTTGGGGCAGAGGTACGTTAAAAATAAAGAAACAAAAAAGACACTAACCTCAACTGTTATTTCAGTTTGTTAGCGTCTTTTTTTAGGCTCTAATTTTAGTATCTTCAAGTATTAATTCACATATTTCTTTAAAGGCCTGACGTGCTTCAGGAAAATAGTACATCATCCAGATATGGAGCATTTTGGGGTACTCACGATAATCAAATGGAATCTGACGTTCAGCTAATTGTTGTTGCAACTTTTTCGCATCCGGATTCGTTATATCATAGGTTCCTGTAAAAAGGCTTGCAGGCGCAATTTTTTCAAAATCTGCATAAAAAGGACTCACTAATGGGTGTGTCACCGGCAAATCACAACGGTACCAGTCGGCAATAACAGTGAGTGAAGGCAGCGCTAAAACAGGGTCATTTTTTTTCATGACTTCAATCTCTGGATTGCTGAAAGAAAGATCAAGCGCAGGGGAGAGTGCAATAATACGTCGAGGCTGCGAAAGACCTCTATCATTTAATAGATGAGCCAAAGCCAATGCAATCCCACCACCTGCAGAATCCCCCATTAAAACTAAATTGGGTGTGTAGAGCAGTCGGTAGAGCGGCACAGCCATTGAAAATACTTCATGATAGCTATTTTGTGGCGCCAATGGATAAATCGGGACTGAAACAATACTGCCAGTTGTGCGTACGAGTCGTGCTAAAAATTCCCAATGGAGAGGTGTGAGTGTATAAATATAGCCGCCTCCATGAAAGTAAAGAATCGGTGGTGCACTCGTGTTAATTTCTGACTCTTTTGGCGATAGACGATAATAAAGTTGATCGTCAAGATAATGCATCGTGATATTAATTTGTTTAGTAATGAGTTTGAGAGGTTGGTGACGGTCATTTTTTTGTTTATTGTGCACACGCTTTTCGAGTTTTTTACCTGTGAGTTGCCAATGTTGATTAAAATTCGACGCACGAAGCGTTCGATGAATCAGTTGACTGTGAATACTTTGCATAAAATCACCTACTTATAAAGATACTTTCAGTATATAGCTGAATGTTTTAGTTTGTACAGCTTAATGGCTTAATTGACTTCTAATTAAAACAAAAAAATAAAAAAGGCGAAAATGTGTCTAAATACTTGTAATAGTGAAGCGTTTTCATTATGATAAAGGAGTAGTAAGAGATTTATTAATCTTCAGATTGAATATTTCTTTTATTGCATCGAGTTATCCGTATTGTTTGGAATTAGTAATGTTCAGTGATTGAACTGAGCTAGTTTCCTCTTCGTTAGAGCAAGCCTCATAACTCAATACATTTTCAAGGAGGAGTTACACATGATTGAAGGAATTAAAGTATTCGCAGATGGAGCAGAATTAGATAAGATGGTCGCTTCTTACAAAGCAGGAGAAGTCAGTGGTTTTACGACAAATCCAAGTTTAATGAAAAAAGCCGGTATCACTGATTATAACGAATTTGCTAAAGCCGCTGTAACAGCTATTCCAGATATGCCACTCTCATTTGAAGTTTTTGCGGATGATTTTGAAACAATGGAAAAAGAAGCACGTAAAATCGCTACATTTGGCGATAATGTTTTTGTTAAAATTCCAATTACAAACACAAAAGGGGAGTCATCAATCCCACTTATTAAAAAATTATCTTCTGAAGGCGTGAGTTTAAACGTTACTGCGCTTTTAACATTAGAACAAGTACAGGACACTGTTGATGCATTAACTCCAGGCACTAATAACATCGTTTCAGTCTTCGCTGGACGTGTTGCTGATACTGGTGTTGATCCAACTGAATTAATGGTGAAATCACTTGAAATTTGTAAACAAAAACCGGGTGCTGAATTATTATGGGCAAGTACACGTGAATTAATCAACATTATCCAAGCAAAAGATATTGGTGTTGATATTATCACAGTTCCGCCTGCAATTATCGGCAAAATCAAAGATATCGGTAAAGATTTAAATCAAGTGTCACTTGATACTGTTATTGGTTTCAATAACGATATCAAAGCATTAGGTTATTCAATTCTTTAAGCGATTCAAATTACAGTATGCGGCCACTTTATGTGGCTGCTTTTTTTTAATGAAATTTTCTTTAATAGGCGTTGTTTGTCGGTTGTTTCTGAAATCACAAAAAAGCACTCAAACGATGCTGAGTGCTTTTTTTATAAGAAAACATCTTAAGTATAGCTATATAATTAGATTTAGACTGTGTAGTTAACAGCAATTAACAATGGCGTTAAAATCAAAATAAAGAAAATTATTATCCAAAATAAGATTTTTAAAAATAGTTTTAAATTGGCTGACATAAAAAAAACCTCCTGCGATCAATTCATTTAAGTTTAACATGACTGTGAAAAATATTTAAGTGAATACATGTCAATTATACATAAAAACAACAGAAATGTGACCGTTTAAAAATTGATTAGGTAATTGGGTGTACATTTGCTAAAAAAGATAGATAAATACACAATGTTTAGACATGAAAATAAAGCTATCATTTGTAGGAGCTTTATATAGCATCAAAAAATAAAAACCAGTACACTGATTAGATTATTTCTGTTTAGTGTACTAGTTTTTAATTAACAAATTAAAAGGGGACTGTGTCTTTAATAATTTGAATTGATTTTTTGTCTAACATGATAACACCTCACTAT
>NZ_JAFYUW010000045.1:0-14612 GCF_017549435.1 Brochothrix sp. | reverse complement strand
TACCAAGAATCATCTGTCATAATTAATTCTACTAATACGTATCCTGGGAATACTTTATGTTTAACAACTTTTGTTTTACCATTTTTTGTTTCTGTTTCTTCTTCTTCAGGAACTAATACGCGGAAGATTTTATCATCCATTCCCATTGATTCAATTCGTTTTTCAAGGTTGATTTTCACCTTATTTTCGTAACCAGAGTAAGTGTGTACTACATACCAATCTTTATTCATAATTTATTAGAAAGTCTCCGTTGGAGCTTTCTCAACCCTCCTCATATAAAAATAGTTAATTTCACCAAAATAAAAAACCCGTTTTTCGCATGCGGGTTTCTCTCGTAGTCCTAGTATAGCACTATCATTGCCAAAATAAAAGTTAATCCTTTGTAATCATTTCAACTAATGAGCCAATGCCCCAGTCAGTTAGCATAAAGAATAACGCTAAAAAGACAACAGTGAAAACAACGATTGTTGTGTAGTTAATTACTTCTTTGCCTGTTGGCCAAACTACTTTTCCTAATTCACTTTTAACGCCTTTGAAAAAACCTTGTTTGCTTGCCATGGTTAATTACCTCAATTCTCTCTCATCTCTACTATTTTGTTTCACGGTGTTTTGTATGTTTTTTACAATATTTACAATGTTTATTCATTTCTAAACGAGTTGTACGAGCTGATGCACCCAACGTAATTGTATAATTACGAGAACCGCACTCCACACACGCTAAGGATGCTTTTTTTTGCACGTTTGACACTCCTCTTGTTTCTGTACTTAATCTATAAAAAATCGTAACACGTTCGTTTTTTTTTGTCAAATTCAGCCGATAACACTTTTAAGGTAAACTAGCTTTTTTACGAATCCGTTGCAGAGCATTGTCAATCGATTTTTCCGTCTTCGACAAGGCTTTAGCAATTTCTTGGTAACTTTTACCAGAAATATATTCCACCACGACTTTTTTTTCAAAAGCAGTCAAACGCTCATTAAGTTTTTTTAATAAGCGCGACTCTCCTTCTTGCTCCATTAGCGCTTCTTCCGGTGATCCGTATGCTTTTTGCGCTGATATAATATCTAACAACGTCCAATCTTCTGATGCATCAGTCGCTAGAGGCATGTCCAAAGATAGTGAATTTGTTAACATTTCGTGTTTTTTTCGTGTTGCACTTTTTATTGCTGTAATAAGTTGTCGATCAATGCACAATCTCACAAAGGTTCGGAAGGATGCCTCTGCCTCAAAGTCATAGTCTCGGACTGCTTTAAAAAAACCAATTGAAGCTTCTTGCATTAAATCATCGCGGTCGCCCATCTTTAAATAGTAGCTGCTAACAACACCTTTTATAAGTGGATTGAACTGCTTTAACAACTGATTGAATGCCATTAAGTCACCATTTTTAGCTGCAACAATCATTCGCGCTTCTTCTTCACGTTGTATTGAATCTACTGACATTAGCATTCACCTCATGTCTCATCAATCTATTAAGTGACTTCATTATAAGTAAGTACGTGAAAAACGTCAATCATTAGGCATACTTCCACGACGCCAGCGTTCTAACGTTTCTTTGGTTTTGGGATCTAAATTAGATGTCAATTTAGGTGTTTTCTGATGGATATTCTTAATATCTTGTTGAACTTGGCTAGCCATTTCACGAATTTCAATCAACAACTCTCGCGCTGAAAGTCTTAACGCCCCTTGCCCAAAAATCTGCCACTGTTCAGTCGCATCACTTGTAGCAACAATTACATTTGTAGACGCATTCATATAATCACGTGCATGCGCTTCAATATATTCATCTGCGATACGGTTTTCTTCTGTAAAGACAATTTTCATTTTCTTATACATGCTTTCACTTTCTTTACCCTGTACAAATTGCGCATCAAACACAACAATTGTTCGATAGCCTGTGTAAGCAATGTAGTCTGCCAATTCTTCAAGCAATTGATCGCGCGCTTGCGCAATGGATTGCCGTTTAATCCGTTCAAGATGTTCCCAATTGCCAATGACATTATATCCGTCGACAAACAGAATCGTCTTCATATTACTTACCTAGTGGCAAACGTTTACGCAAGACTTCAAACATCAATAAACTGGCAGCAACTGAAGCGTTCAATGATGTTACATGTCCACGCATTGGTAAGCTCACCAAGAAATCACATTTTTCAACAGCAAGGCGTGAGATCCCACGACCTTCACTTCCGATAACTAATGCTAAAGGTAAAGTTGGGTCCATTGAACGATAATCTTCTTTTGCTGATGCGTCTGTTCCGAAAATCCAAACGCCTCTTTTTTGTAAATCTTCAATCGTACGAACAATATTCGTTACACGAACAACGGGTACATGTTCAATTGCTCCAGTTGAAGCTTTCGCAACAGTCGCTGTCAAACCAACTGCACGACGTTTGGGAATAATAATACCGTGTGCACCTACAGTGTCAGCAGTACGCATAATCGAACCTAAGTTATGAGGATCTTCCAATTCATCCAAGATTAAGAAGAAAGGATCTTCGCCTTTTTCTTCTGCGGCTTTAAATAAATCTTCTAATTCAGCATATTGATACGCTGCAACTTGAGCTGCAACTCCTTGGTGTACTTGATCTGTTAATTGGCTCATCTTTTGTTTAGGAATCATCTGTACTTGCACGCCACGTTTTTTAGCAAGTGCTAAAATTTGTGAACCTACACCTTTTTCTGTTCCTTCTTGTAACCATACTTTATTAATATCACGATCTGAGCGTAATACCTCAAGGACGGGGTTACGTCCTGCAATAATATCATCTGCCATTTTATTTTCCTCCTTTTTCAATTACAGCGTCATGAAAAGCAATCGCTGAATTCATTAATTCATTTAAACGTTCCGTCGCTTCTGTTAAATAAAGATAACCTATCAATGCTTCAAAAGCGGTCGAATAACGATATGTCATTAAATCTGTATTTTTACGAACCGTTTTTGATTTGGCATTACGTCCACGATTTACGATTGTTACTTCAAAATCAGTGAGTGCTTCTGTCGCTAGCCAATGTTTCAAAATTTGATCTTGTGCTTTAGCACTTACATACTGTGTCGCTGTTGTATGCAGACGGTTCGGATTTGTTTTTCCTTGACGTAATAAATGATCACGTACAGCAACTTCAAAAATCGCATCACCCATATAGGCTAACGCTAATCCATTCAGTTGTTTTAAATCAGCCATGTTTATCCTCTTTTCCAGCGAGTCCCTTGTGGGGTATCTTCTAATGTAATGTTTTGTTCTTTAAACAAGTCACGAATTTCGTCAGAACGTTCAAAATCACGCTCTTTACGAGCAGTATCACGTTCTTCAATCAACGCTTCAATTGCTTCATCACTTAAATGATTATCAGAAATAGTGTGTTGCACTTCTAGCGTTAAGCCTAAGATAGCAAAATATTTTTCAAAAGCATGCATGAAGGCTTCTAAAACACCAAAACCAACCTGATCTTTAGCTATATAAATATTAGCACGTTTTGCTAAATCGTAAAGCGTTGTAATGGCATTCGCTGTGTTGAAATCATCATCCATTTCATGTTCAAAATCACGTTGAACATCATTGAGTTGTTCATACCATTCATCCGCATCAACAGGCTCATTTTCCAACGCAACAGACAAACGATGCTTCAAGTTAAAATAAGCTGTCTGCAAACGTTCTAACCCACTTTTAGCGTCTTCCAACAATGAAGGGCTATAGTTGATGGGGTTACGATAATGGACACTTAGCATAAAGAATCGGAAGACGATGGGGTCATGTGTTTTTAACATATCATGAACGGTGATAAAGTTTCCTACCGATTTTGACATTTTTTCATCGTCAATATTCATGTAACCATTATGCATCCAGTAACGTGCAAATGTTTGATCATGTGCCGCTTCAGACTGCGCAATTTCATTTTCATGATGAGGGAACGTCAGGTCTTGTCCACCCGCATGGATATCAATTGTTTTGCCTAAATATTTTTCAGCCATTGCTGAACATTCAATGTGCCAGCCCGGACGACCTTCGCCCCAAGGACTTGTCCAACTAATTTCATCTGGTTTCGCTGCTTTCCACAATACAAAATCTAGTGGATCTTGTTTCGCTTCATCCGCTTCAACACGAGCGCCAACTTTCAAATCATGTAATGATTGTTGTGATAATTGTCCGTATGTTTTAAATTTACGCGTACGGTAATATACATCACCGTTACTTTCGTAAGCAAAATCTTTCGCCACTAACGTTTCAATCAATGAAATAATCTCAGGCATATTTTCTGTAACACGTGGATGAACATCCGCTTCCGTTACACCTAATGCACTTGTATCTTCTTTATAGGCTTTAATAAAACGATCAGCCACTTCAGGTACCGTCATTTTTAATTCATTTGCCACACGAATTAACTTATCGTCAACATCTGTAAAATTCGAAACAAATTTCACATTATATCCTCGGTATTCAAAATAACGACGAACAGTATCAAACACAATAATAGGACGCGCGTTGCCGATATGTATATAGTTGTAAACAGTCGGTCCACACACATACATTTTCACTTCGCCTTTTTTGATCGGTTCAAAAACTTCTTTTTGTCGGGTCAACGTATTATAAACTTGTATACTCATTATTTCTCCTCTTTTCCTTCGCGAATTGCTGCTACTTCTTTTACTAATTTTTTTAATTCAGTATTTAATTCATCGATTCGATTTTCAAGTTGTTTTGCTTTATCGGCTACGTCAATTCGTTTATCACCTATACGGATGACTCTCGCAGGTACGCCAACAGCAGTAGCTTTGTCAGGTATATCATTAATGACCACTGCACCTGCCCCAATTTTGCTATCTTCGCCAATAATAATTGGACCCAGTATTTGCACATCACCGGATATAAATGCTCGATCTTTAATAATCGGATGACGCCAGCCCGTGTCATGCCCTGTTCCACCTAAGGTAACACCATGATGCAAGATAACATCATTACCAATCTCACATGTCTCACCTACAACCAATCCCATACCATGATCGATAAACACACGACGGCCAATTTTAGCACCTGGGTGAATTTCAATACCTGTAAAAAATCGATTCCCTTGTGAAATAATACGTGCCAACAATTTACAGCGATGACGGTAGAAAAAATGTGCCAGTCGATGGCTCCAAATTGCATGCACACCCGAGTATGTCAAAAACACTTCCAAGCGTGAAGAGGCTGCTGGATCATTCAATAGTACAACATCAAGTTGTTCTTTAATATGACGAAACATAAACTATCCCTCGAATTCTTTTGATTTTCGCACAAAAAACGCCCCTGTCTAATGACAGAGACGTGTTCACGCGGTTCCACTCTGTTTGGAGCAATCGAACACTCCCAACTTATCTGTTTAACGCACAGTGAACGCTCTATCCTACTTAATTCAAATAGAGTCTCTAAGAGGCATTTCATCGAGTGTCTTTCAATCAGTTCCAGCCTAGCTGATTGTCTCTATAAAAAACGGATTCGATTACTTCTTCTTATTGACGATCATTTTATAGTTAACTTAATTATACGCAGAATATAACATTCATGCAACTGAAAAATAATTACGCTAATTTACGCAGACGAGCAAGTACAACTTCTTTACCTAACACTTCAATTGCTTGTGGCAATTCTGGGCCATGCATTTGTCCCGTTGTTGCGACACGTATTGGCATAAAGAGGTTTTTACCTTTCACACCTGTTTCTTTTTGTACCGCTTTAATTGTTGGCTTAATGTTTTCAGCCACAAATTCTTCGTCAGTTAACGCTTCTAATTGTGCGGCAAATGCTGCTAAAACTGTTGGTACTGTTTCGCCAGCTAACACTTCTTTTTCTTCGTCGTTAAATGTCACATGCTCTGTAAAGAACATATCTGTCAATTCAACAATTTCAGCGCCATAACTCATTTGTTGGTGGTAAAGAGAAATCAAGTTCGTCGCCCAAGCATGTTGTTCCTCAGTAAGCGTTTCTGGTAAACGACCTGCTTTTTGCAAGAATGGTAATGCCAACTCAACCACTTGTTCCAAGTTCAGTTGTTTAACATATTGGTTGTTCATCCATTGTAACTTCGCTTTATCAAAAACAGCTGGTGAATGTGACAAACGAGCAGGATCGAATATTTTAATAAACTCTTCTTTACTGAAAATTTCTTCTTCACCTTCTGGTGACCAACCTAACATTGTAATAAAGTTGAATAACGCTTCTGGTAAATAACCCAATTCCGCATATTGTTCAATAAATTGGATGATTGACTCATCACGTTTACTTAATTTTTTATGTTGGTCATTTACGATTAATGTCATATGGCCAAAGACAGGCACGTCCCAACCAAATGCATCATAAATCATCAATTGTTTTGGTGTATTTGAGATGTGGTCATCCCCACGCAAGATATGTGTCATTTCCATCAGATGATCATCTGCTACAACAGCGAAGTTATAAGTTGGAATACCATCTTTCTTGCAGATAACCCAGTCACCGATATCTTTTGATTCAAATGATACATTCCCTTTGACAATATCGTCAAAAGCAAACGTACGATTTGCTGGTACACGGAAACGAATACTTGGTTTTAGGCCTTTTGCTTCATAGGCAGCGATTTCCGCTTCTGTTAAGTTGGCATCACGACCAGAGTAACGTGGCATCGTGCTTGCAGCGATTTGAGCTTCACGTTCTGCTGCTAACTCTTCTTCTGTATCGTAAGCTTTATAGGCTAAGTTTTTTTCTAACAATTCTTCAATCAATTCCGCATAAATTTCATTACGCTCAGATTGACGATAAGGTCCAAACTCGCCTGCTTGCCCTTCATTTGTTACGCCTTCTGACCACTCAAGTCCTAACCATTGTAAAAATTCGATTTGACTTGTTTCACCATCTGCGACGTTACGTTTTAAATCTGTATCTTCAATACGTAAAACAAAATCGCCACCTGCATGACGGGCATATAAATAGTTAAAAATTGCTGTACGGGCATTACCAATATGTAAATGTCCTGTTGGGCTTGGTGCATAACGCACACGAATACGTTTACTCACTGTAAAATTCCTCCTTATGGAATGTTGCTTTTAATTTATTTTTCTAAGAGTGCCACAGCTAATGCAGCAATCCCTTCTTCCCGACCAATAGGGCCGAGGTGTTCATTGGTTGTTGCCTTAATACCTATTTGTGTTGGGTCTACCTTCATAATATCCGCAATTGTTTGTTGCATTAACGGGATATGAATTGAAAGATGTGGTTTTTGCGCCACGATGGTACTATCAATATTACCTAACTGATAACCCTCTTGCTGCACTTTCACCCAAACTTGTCGCAACAGTTGTTTTGAATCGATATCTTTAAACGCGTCATCTGTATCTGGAAAGAAGTACCCAATATCACGATGTCCTGCAGCTCCCAGTAATGCATCTATGATAGCATGTAATAAAACATCGGCATCAGAATGACCTAACAGTCCTTTTGTATGAGGAATCACAATTCCTCCAAGGACAAGTAAACGCCCTTCAACAAGTTGATGTACGTCGTATCCTTGACCAATTCTCACGCTCATCGTTATCGCTCCTCTTTTAACTGTTTAACAATAGCTTGCGCTAGTACCATATCCTCTGGTGTTGTTATTTTAATGTTTTGATAAGAACCCTTGACCACGTGAACGGTGATACCTAGTTGTTCAACCAGTGACGCTTCATCAGTACCTAGAAAAGCGACTTCTTCAGCATATTTATGCGCAGCTTTTAATAGCTCTAGCCGAAATGCTTGTGGTGTTTGCGCTTGGCATAAACACGCGCGCTCAACTGTTTCTACAACAGCACCTTCGATCACTCGTTTAATCGTATCCTTCACTGGCACACCCACAATTGCAGCACCAGTTTCCCGCGTTTTTTCAAACACTCGTTCAAGTGTTTCCTTTTGAATAAAGGGGCGAGCACCATCATGTACCATTACTATATTCGCACCATTTTGTAATTCTTGCAACCCTATTTTCACACTATCTTGGCGTTCTCGTCCACCAATGACTAACATAATGTTTTCATTACCTTCAACGTTGGCAATGATATCCGTTATTTCGGAGTGATCATCGGCTTGTACAACTAACACAATTCTCGCACACTGGCTGTCCTCTAAAAATGCCATTACAGTATGTTCTATAATCGTTCGTCCATCATCAAGTGTTAATAAGACTTTATTTTTTGTTGCTGCCATTCGGCGACCAACACCAGCAGCCAATACGATTGCATCATATTTTTCCATAATTTAGCCTCGCTTATTTATGCGCTTTAGCGAATATCATACGACCAGCCGATGTTTGTAACACACTAGTAACCACAACATCAATGGTCTGGTTGATATAGCGACGACCTTCTTCTACAACAATCATCGTTCCATCATCAAGGTAACCAATTCCTTGGTTTCTTTCCTTACCGTCTTTAACGACAAGTAAATTTAATTTTTCCCCAGGTAATACGACGGGTTTTACTGCGTTAGCTAAATCGTTAATATTCAATACAGGAATTTTTTGGAACTCACACACTTTATTTAAGTTATAGTCGTTAGTGACAACAATTCCTTCGAATTCTTTCGCTGCACGAACAAGTTTGCTATCCACTTCTGTAATATCTTCATAATCGCCTTCAAACATTTTAACCTCAACTTGTTTTTCGTTTTGCAATGCATTAAGTATATCTAATCCACGTCGACCTTTTGTACGTTTCAGTGAATCTGAGCTATCTGCAATATGTTGTAATTCTTCTAGCACAAACAACGGAATCATAATAGGTCCTTCTAAAAATCCAGTACGGATAATATCAGCAATACGACCATCAATGACAACACTTGTATCTAGAAATTTCGGTTTTTCTTTAATTTCTTTTTCTTTAACAACTGCTTCAGCTTGTTTCTTCTTACCAGTATTTTTAAGCGTTATGATATTGATCCATTCTTCTTTACGAGTAATCCCCATGCGAACACCTAAATACCCAAAGAAAATCGCTAATAAGATTGGTAAAACATTGCTTATAATTGGCACTTCAATTTGGCCAATTGGTAAGCTAAGTAAAAATGAAATAATCAAACCTACAATCAATCCTAAACTACCGAACAAAACGCTTGTATTCGATGTTTTTGCAAGGAAACTTTCAATTGTTCTTAAACCACGCTCGATATGTTTAATTGCCCAAGAAAATAATACTACAAACACTATAAGACCAATAATCGTATTAACAATCGAGTTGTCTAAAAACGGTGATACATCATTGCCAAAAATTGCATGCCATAGATAAGGGGCTCCGACAACGCCGAGTGTGCTCCCTACAATAGCATAACAGATATAAATTAATATTTTAGCCACGCTAACTCCTCCTTTTTATCTATTTGGAAATGCTTTATGAATCGCATCTTTTAATGTTGATACACCTACTACTTCAATCTCAGCAGGGAATGTCCAACCACCGATATTGTTCGCTGGTATAATAATACGTTTGAAACCTAGTTTTGCAGCTTCTTGTACGCGTTGATCAATACGAGCAACACGACGTAACTCTCCCGTTAAACCGACTTCACCAATAAAGCAATCCATTGCTGCTGTTGGTGTATCATAATAACTCGATGCAATACTTATTGCTATTGCTAAATCAATTGCAGGCTCGTCTAACTTCACACCACCTGCTGCTTTAAGATAGGCATCTTGATTTTGAAGCATTAAACCTTCACGTTTCTCAAGTACCGCCATAATTAGAGAAACACGATTATAATCCATTCCTGTTGCCATTCGACGTGCATTTCCATAAACAGTCGGTGACACCAATGCTTGAATCTCTACCAGAACAGGACGTGTCCCCTCCATTGAGGTAACAACTGCAGAACCAGCAGCTCCTTCTAAACGCTCTTCTAAAAATACTTCTGAGGCGTTGTCGACCTCTACCAAACCGACATCGCGCATTTCAAAGATACCCATTTCATTGGTAGATCCAAACCTATTTTTTACGGCGCGTAAAATCCGGTAGGCATGGTGGCGTTCACCTTCAAAGTATAAAACAGTGTCAACCATATGTTCTAACATACGTGGACCTGCAATTGTACCCTCTTTTGTCACATGACCGACAATGAAGATGGCAATGTTTAACGTCTTTGCAAGACGCATCAATTCTGACGTACACTCTCTTACTTGTGTGACGCTCCCTGCTGCACTTGTCACATCAGGGTGATAGATGGTTTGGATCGAATCAATCACGACAAATTCCGGCTGTAAAGTCTGAATTGTTTTAGAGATGACTTCTAAGTCGGTTTGCGCATAAACATATAATAAATCCCCATCCACATTTAAACGTTCAGCCCGTAGTTTTGTTTGCTTGATTGATTCTTCTCCCGAAACATAAAGGCCTTTGCGTTTTGCTGTTGTGAGTTGTGCTGATACTTGCAACAATAGTGTTGATTTACCAATCCCTGGGTCACCACCGACCAACACCAATGAACCTTTAACTAATCCCCCGCCGAGGACACGATTCAATTCTGGCATATCTGTTAAGATACGTTGTTCAGTTTCACTTGTTATTTTAGAAAGAGGCAATGCCTGCTGACTTTCCATTTCTTCTGTATGATTAAAACTAGTTCGTCCTTTTTGGACTTTTGCCTCAACAAATTCGACCATTTGGTTCCATTCGCTACAGTTAGGGCAACGCCCCATCCATTTTGGAGACTCATATCCGCAGGCGTTGCAGACAAATTTAGTACTCGCTTTTTTCTTTGCCATAACGCACCTTCTTTACAATAGTATATTTTCTAATAAGTTTAACATATTTTAAGGGAAACAACAGGTATAAGCCTATTCTGAAAACGAACAAAATATAGAAAATGGCTCTTATATCTCTCAAATTGGATTCAGATATTAATTGTATCTATAGTTCAATAAAAAAAGCAGAGGTTCTAGACCTCTGCTCAAACTTTACACACATTGTTTTATTTTGTTTTAATCGCTGTTTTTTTTGTTGCTTTTGTTTTTGGTTTTGCTGTTTCTTTTGATTTAACCGCTGCTTTTTTACGCGGTTTTTTGACGATGAACGTATCATCTTTATCTAAATCAATTGAAATTGCTTGTCCTTTAATAACATTGCCTCGAAGAATTTCTTCAGAAAGTAAATCTTCAATATTTTTTTGGATGGCACGACGAATTGGACGTGCACCATATTCTGGATCATAACCTTCTTTGGCAATCTTTTTAATTGCTTTCGGTGTTAATGAAATGTGAATATCTTGTTCAGATAAACGTTTTTCAAGTTGTGTAACCATCAATTTAACAATTTTAGTTAATTCTTTTTCACCGAGTGAATGGAACACTACATTTTCATCAATACGGTTTAAGAATTCAGGACGGAATGCATTTTTCAATGACGCTAACACGCGTTTTTGCATGACATCAAAATCTTTTGAAGGGTCTACTGCTCCAAAGCCAACTGTTTTATCCACTTTTATCTCATGTGCACCAATATTAGATGTCATAATAATAATCGTGTTACTGAAATCAACTACTCGACCTTTTGAATCAGTCAAACGACCATCATCCAATACCTGTAATAAAATATTAAAGACATCTGGGTGGGCTTTTTCAATTTCATCAAGCAATAATACAGCATATGGTTTTTGACGTACTTTTTCTGTTAACTGTCCGCCTTCTTCATAACCCACATAACCTGGAGGCGCTCCTACCAAACGTGCCGTAGAGAATTTCTCCATGTACTCACTCATATCAATACGAATCATTGCATCTTCATCTTCAAACATCGCTTCAGCTAATGCACGTGCTAATTCGGTCTTACCTACACCTGTAGGCCCAAGGAAGATAAATGAACCAATTGGACGCGCTGGGTCTTTAAGTCCCGCACGCGCACGACGAACTGCTTTAGAAATTGATTTAACTGCCGCATCTTGTCCGATAACACGTTCATGCAAGATTTTTTCAAGATTTAATAATCGTTGTGATTCTGTTTCTGCTAATTTCGCAACCGGAATACCTGTCCAACTAGCAACTACTTCAGCAATGACTTGCGCATCAACTTGTTGGTGATCGCCTAATTTTTCACTGTCCCATGTTTCTTTGCATTCTTTCAAGTTGTTAGCACAGTGTTTTTCTTTATCACGTAAAGCAGCTGCTTTTTCAAACTCTTGTCCTTGGACTGCAGCGTCTTTTTCTTGACGAATACTCGCTAATTCGTTTTCAAGTTTTTTAACATTTACAGGTGTTACAAATGATTTCAAGCGTACTTTTGAGCCAGCTTCATCAATTAAATCAATTACTTTATCTGGTAGGAAACGGTCTTGAATATAGCGTTGTGACATTGTAACAGCAGCTTCAATTGCTTCATCTGTAAACTCAACACCATGATGAGCTTCATAACGATCACGTAAACCTTGCAGAATCATAATTGAATCTTTAATTGACGGTTCTTCGACTTGAACTGGTTGGAAACGGCGTTCAAGAGCTGCATCTTTTTCGATATATTTACGGTATTCATCACGTGTTGTTGCACCAATACACTGCAACTCACCGCGGGCAAGTGACGGTTTTAAAATATTTGAAGCATCAATTGCACCTTCAGCACCACCTGCACCAATTAAAGTATGCAATTCATCAATAAAGAGAATAACATTACCTGCTTGACGAATTTCTTCCATTACTTTTTTAAGACGGTCTTCAAATTCACCACGGTATTTTGTTCCCGCAACAACTGTCCCCATATCTAATGTCATGACACGTTTTCCACGAAGCGTTTCGGGTACCTCGTTATTAACAATTTGTTGAGCGAGTCCTTCAGCTACTGCTGTTTTACCCACACCCGGTTCACCAATAAGTACTGGGTTGTTTTTTGTACGACGACTTAATACTTCAATCACACGTTGAATCTCTTTTGAACGACCGATAACGGGATCCAATTTGTCTTCTCGTGCTGTTTCAGTTAAATCACGAGCTAAACCATCTAGAGTAGGCGTTCCTTGCACATTAGCTCTATTTGCTTGGTTAGGTTGTGTACTGACACCTAACAATTGTAGTACTTGCTGACGCGCTTTGTTAAGACTGATATCTAAGTTGCTAAAAATTCGTGCAGCGATGCCTTCACCTTCACGAATCAATCCTAATAAGATATGTTCTGTCCCAACGTAAGTATGGCCTAATTTACGGGCTTCATCGATTGAAAGTTCAATCACTTTTTTAGCACGCGGTGTATATCGAATGATTTGTACATCATCCTGACCTTCTGTGATTAGCTCTGAAACGGCTGCTTCAATTTTGGCAGTATCTAACCCTAATTCTTTTAAAGCTTGAGCAGCAATGCCTTCACCTTCACGAATGAGACCTAATAAAATATGTTCCGTTCCTAAATTACTATGACGTAAACGTATTGCTTCTTCTTGTGATAACGCAATAACCTTTTGTGCGCGTTGTGTAAATCGTCCAAACATAATCAGCCACTCCTTTATAATTACTTCTATTTTTTATTCTGCGTATTTTAAATGTTCAAGAAAAGCACGTAAATATTGTTTTCTTATTTCGTTATCGCCTGTTTTATCACCTAATAAATTTTGTCTTAAAGAAACCATCATTAAGTTAGCTTCTCTTTCTGTGACAACATTTTCTTTATACAGTCGATAAGTGACATCTGTAGCGACATTTTCCGTAATTTCCTTATCCTCAAGCAAATGTAACAAAGCTTCTACTAATTGACTATGAGTACTTAATCGTACTTTTACAATACGTATATAGCCACCGCCACCACGTTTACTTTCAACTGTATAACCACGTTCTGTTGTAAATCGTGTATTAATCACATAGTTGATTTGTGAGGGGACGCATTGAAAATGTAGTGCCATTTCATTGCGTTTTAATTCTATCGCTTCTTCTGCTTCAAGATATCTTTTAATATAGGCTTCTATAACATCCGACATATTGCTCATCAGTATCAACCTCCAAGTTTCCGTCAAAATTTGATTGACCTAATTTGACTTATACTCATTATACTGAATAGCAATTACGAGTGCAAACATATCAACTCATCCAACTCGAATGGATAAAACATATCATACCCCATTACTTTTTAAGAAGTAAAGCCGAATGCTTTAAAATACAAACAAGCATAACTTGGGTAATTTAGCAGCTTATATTAAATAGTGGCTTAATTATCTTTTTAAACAAAAAAAAAACAACCCATAAATTATGAGTTGTTTCACGTATCGGGAAGACAGGATTCGAACCTGCGACCCCTTGGTCCCAAACCAAGTGCTCTACCAAGCTGAGCTACTTCCCGTATGTATAATGCGCCCAAGAGGAGTCGAACCTCTAACCGCTTGATTCGTAGTCAAGTACTCTATCCAATTGAGCTATGGGCGCTATATATGGTGCCGAGGACCGGAATCGAACCGGTACGGTGATCACTCACCGCAGGATTTTAAGTCCTGTGCGTCTGCCAGTTCCGCCACCCCGGCAAGGGTGTAAATAAACAAAAAAATATAAATGGAGCGAAAGACGAGATTCGAACTCGCGACCCCCACCTTGGCAAGGTGATGTTCTACCACTGAACTACTTTCGCATAATGCGGATGAAGGGACTTGAACCCCCACGCCTTGCGGCGCCAGAT